>JAGIAF010000196.1 GCA_017745015.1 Bdellovibrio sp.
GATGAAATTAACTCTATTTGTTTTATTTATGATGTTACTAATGGTTCCAAAAGTTTTCGCATACTCCGCTTGTGTGGGCGAAACCTATCAAGGAAAGATCGTGATCGTCGAAATCTCGACGGAGGGTTCTATGGCCCAAGCGCAAAGTGGACTTGTAACTATCGTTGAACCCGGCGGTGCTAAGTCTTCTTATTAGCTCCAGCAAAAGGAAATTATTCAGTACTTTGAGGGCGGCGATACGAATAACACCATGATCGGTTTGGGAGCTTATCAAGCCATGAATAATCCAGTTTGGATCATGTACAAAGGGATTAACTATCATGGTGATCTGGTGGCGGTCCTGCTCGATCCAAATCGCCCGAAACAGCCAGGCAATGAAATGCGCGTATGGCGTGGTCCTGGGGTTGGTGCAGATCAACAGAGCCAGTTCACAGACGTTGTTTGTAATTTCGCTCTCTAAGAGCGGGCTCCTTAAGTTTACGGGCAGGTTTTTCAAGTGCGGCAGATTTGCCGCACTTTGCGTTTAAAGAGGTCACAGAGTTTCTCCGTCTCGTGGTAAAAATCTCCTCGTAACTTAAACAAACAGTCTCTGACTCAAAGGAGTTTATATGAAAGCGCTTTTCCTCTCTGCTGCAACTTTGCTATCGATCAATACCGCTCATGCTGATGTGATCAAATGCTTCTTCACTGAACCATTTGTTAGCACGGTTGTACAGCACAACTCAATCGACGTTGACGATCACTGACGCCAGGGAAAATAAGTCTGAAGTCATTAAAAATGTTTCTTTCCAAATCAAAGCTGTGGGCGTATTCGAGCTGGTAAATAAGGATGGTAAAGTTCTTCAGACTTTGACTCTTAATAACAACGGTAGCGATGGTATGAGCGAAAACATTTATCCTTATGAAGCTAAAGACAACTCATTGAATATTATTGGTGGTTGTTCTTCAAATTATCAAAAAGTGATTGTCAGATAGTTCATGAAGACTCCCTCTTAGAGTTCCTCAAGGGTGCGGCCCTAAGGTAGAGAGAAAGTAAAAGGAAGCTGTGGGTATCTATGAAAAAAAAGCCGAAGTTTTGCACTTCGACTTTTTTTGTGAATCTTTGGTTTTCTTTAGTTGGCTGTGCAAGTCAGCTCAGTGACCTTCGGACCAAAGAATCCCGGAGTTTTCAGATAGGCCTTGAAGACATCCGCGTGGCGATTGGAAACACCCAGCAAAGCTCCAAGGGCAGTTTCAAGAGCACTATCTGCAACTTCATGCACTGTCTTGCTGATATCATTGGAGTAAATAAGTGTTTTGCCGTCGCCGGATTTACAGCCGAAAGCGTTCCCCTGATATGAACAGTTCACCGGAAGAGTTTGAGTCGGCTCACCCTCACCCTGTTCATAAAATTTAAGTTCACCACGATGGACCCCCACTGTACCATTAGACTTATCAAAGATTGAATCCGTATCAATCGTACAGTCGATGAAAGCAGTGTCGTCGAGCGCTACTGCACCTCCGACCGAACCCACTTGGCCATTTCCTGCAAATGCAGAAGTCGCCATCGCCATCATCATCACTCCAAAAACCAATGCCTTTTTCATACTGTCTCCTTTATAGATTGTTTTGACTGGCAATTGCGAACACATCACTCATAACCGTATGAGGCAGAAGCAACAAAATACCAAGTTGGAGACCGATACAGCAAAAGCCATGCCTGAACGCTTGGATATTGAAAACTTGGTAAATTCAGAGGGTTAGCTTTCCGTGAACATGAGGATGATATGTATTTATTGTACGGTGGTGCCAATCGCTGGGGTTACAGCGGCTCACGTGAGCAACTTGTCCACGCTTGCAAATGCACGATTCGTTTTCAGGTCCAGTTTGGCAGAGCGAATTCAGTTGGTGCTTCGTCGGCGAATGAATCCTCCGTAAAATTCAAACATTACGGAGAGTGCAAATGGATTTGCAGAGCTACAAAGAGCAGCGAAAACGACAACAAGAAGAAGCTCCTCAGTATCGCGAGCTTTGCACGACCTGCATTCAACCGAAATTCAGTTGCTATTGCCCTCACGTGCAGACATTTGATTCAAATATTGATTTCGTGATCTTAATTCATCCCATTGAGGTCAAACGCCGAATCGCCACGGGGAGAATGTCTCATCTTGTTTTGCAGAATTCGCACTTATTGATGGGCCAAGATTATACCCGCGATCACAAAGTGAATGAAATCCTCAATGATCCCAACCGCCACTGTGTGATGCTTTACCCAGGCAGGCAGTCTAAGAACTTGAGCCCGATGTCAGAAGGCGAGCGGGGAGAATTGTTTCCTCAAGGGAAGCGCCTGACGATCGTTGTGATTGATGGAACTTGGGCCACGGCGATCAAAACCGTTCGTCAAAGCCAAAATCTGCAAAACGTCCAGCGCATTTGTTTTAACCCAGAAAAGCCATCCACCTTCCGCGTGCGTAAGCAACCCCATGCCGCTTGTTACTCGACGATTGAGGCGATTCATCAGACCATCGAGCTCGTTGGTTCAACTCAAGGTTTTGATGTGAGTTCAAGAGAGCACGATAAGCTTTTGTATGTGTTTGATAAGATGGTGGAGATGCAACTTCACTTTATTAAATTGTCAGAAAGTAAACCGGATCATTTGAAATATCGCCGCAATAAAAGCGCATAAAAAAAAGCCCGGTTCTGCCGAGCTTTTTACGCGGTATTGCTACCAAAAGTGTGTCCGTATCTAATCCACGTACTAATCCAAATGTTTTGGAGTGAAGGCTTCTGGGAAGATGTCGCCGAATTTGAAGGTCTTCATTTTGCCTTGCAAGTTCGCCGTGTAGATCATTGTGTCTTCAGAGCCGAACTCGGCGATCACTTGACGGCAGAAACCGCACGGTGGCCATGGTTTGTCAGCGTCGCTGATAACCATCACTTCTTTCACTTGTTTCGGAGCGCCTTCGGAAACAGCTTTCCACAAGGCCACGCGTTCCGCGCACACAGTTCCACCGTAAGAGGCGTTTTCGACATTGCAACCCGTATAAATAGCTCCGTTAGACATCAAAACCGCAGCGCCGATATGCGCACCGGAGTAAGGCGCGTGAGCGCGTTTTTGAACTTCGCAGGCAGCATCATAGAGTTTCTTTTGAATGTCGTTCATAGCAATCCTCTTTTTTAGAATTAGAGCGGGCTACAAGTGTCCAATATTTTGGATAGTTCAATCAAGGGTAAACCTTGGATCGCCGTAAAATCTTTGCTTTCGATGTTCTCAAATAACATGATGCCGTGCTTTTCGATCTTGTAACTTCCAGCACAATCAATTGGCATGTCCAAGTCCACATAGCGTTCGATTTGCTCGCGGGTCATTTTCTTCATCTGCATACGCGTGATGTCAGTGTAGGGGAGGGCCTTGTCGCCGTCATAGACGCAGATCGCTGTCACCAGCTCGTGAGTTTTGCCTTGCATAGACATGAGCTGCTCCACGGCTTTTTCGCGGGTGTGGGATTTGCCAATGATACGTCCCTCAAAGGAGACCAGCTGGTCGCCGCCGATAACGACTTTGCCTTCGCCTTTAAGGCTGGCGGCTTTCAATTTAGCCAAGTGCTCGGCCAAGGCGCGGGGCGCAAGGCTTGGGTCTTTCTCTTTTTCCTCATCAATAAGCGGCGGCTGTGCTGTAAAAGGCACGGCTAAACGAGAGAGAAGTTCTTGTCTGTACTTGGAAGTGCTGGCCAGGATCAGTTGCTTTTTCATGTTTTCAGTTATATTTCAAAATGACTGTAAAAACTATAAAAACAGAGTCTTTACAGGGAAATTGCGGTACAAGGCTCCTCTATGACGAACAAACATCTTCCAGACGTCGCTAAAGAAACTCACACAGAAAAATTCGCACCCATTGACTGGGTTGGTATGGGTTCTATTGAACTTCCCATTATGCTCCGCCAAGCTGACGGTGTTTACCGTATTCCAGCTCGCGCCGATGCAAAAGTCAGTCTTGATAAGAAACCTTCTCGTGGCATTCATATGTCGCGCCTGTATTTGATCACGCAAGAAACGCTTTCGAAAAACGAAATGTCTTTGGGACTATTGGGATCAGCAACTGATCAATTCCTCAATACTCATGAAGAACTTTCGACTCAAGCCCTGGTGCAAGTGCAATTCGAAGCTCCTCTAGTCAGAAAAGCTTTGAAGAGTGCGAACCAAGCATGGCGCTCGTACCCCGTGGTGCTTTCTGCTTTCAACGAGCAGGGTGTGAAGAAGTACTTCGTCGAAGTGATCGTGACTTACTCAAGCACGTGCCCGGCCTCGGCAGCTCTTTCTCGCCAATTGATCCAAGACAACTTCAAGCAAACCTTTGGTGATTCCAGCGTCAGCTTTGATGTGGTTCACCAGTGGTTGGGAACGACTCAAGGGATCGTGGCAACTCCGCATGCGCAACGCAGTTTTGCTCGCGTGAAAGTGGAAGTGGGACCGAACTATGATTATGCGCAATTGATCGACGTGGTTGAGGACGCTCTGCAGACAGCGGTTCAAGGGGCAGTGAAACGTGAGGACGAACAGGAGTTCGCGCTTCGCAATGGCCAAAACTTGATGTTCTGTGAGGACGCGGCTCGTCGCGCCAAAGAGGCTTTGGATGCACAGGGTGATATTTTGGACTACGTCGCAGAATTCAGCCATGTGGAGAGCTTGCACCCTCATAATGCCGTTTCCCACATCTCTGCAGGGAAGAAATTACGCACATTTTGAAATCTAATTGATAATCATTCTTAGAAAATTGGACTTATATGTGTCCGCGGCCTATAAAGTAGCCTTTGAGGTGCAAATGGGTCGCGATTCAGTTCCTGTTCTTCCAAGACAACACGATGAAGACATTGTCATTCATCATGATCCTTTTGATGAAGCTGAACTTAAAAAGATCATCCGCGCCCTCAATTTAAAAGTCACAAGTCAGCGTATGGCGATCCTTAAAACCCTGCATGAGGGCCGTCGCCACGTAACAGCTCAAGAGCTTTACGAAAAACTCGCTAAAGACCATCCAGAAATCGGCTTTGCAACTGTTTACCGTTTCCTTCGCACCCTGACTGAGGGCGCATTCGTTACGGAGGTGCGCATGGGTGGCTTGCCAGCTCGTTATGAGCTGACTCCTAAGGGTCACCATGACCATTTGACTTGCGTGAAATGCGGTAAAATCTGTGAATTCGAAAACCGCGCTATCGAACAACTTCAAGATAAAGTGGCCCACCAATTTGGTTTCACTCTGACTCATCATATCTTGGAGCTCTACGGTGTCTGCCCCGATTGCCAAGCAAAAGCAAATCGCTAATAATAGAAAGGCGCTAGCGATAGCGCCTTTTTTGTTTCGGGCTCCAGCCCGAACCCCCTTACGGGGCTAACGCGAAAAAATCCCTTCGTGGGATTTTTTTATGGGGTTTTGTCGTGTCCAAACTATCAGCCTGGGAAAACTATTTTAAACCGGAAGTGCGCAAGCAAGGTGCAGAAGACTTTGCGGCAGGTCTTGCGGTTATAAGTGTGGCAGGGGATGCGCGCATTGAAGGCTATGTGAAGGCCTCAAAGCCAGTAAAGGTTCTGTTTGTCGCAGAAAGCATCGCGAGTTCTAGTTTCACTGTGGACTGCATGTGTTCATCGGCAGCTAAAGGAACTTTGTGCCGTCATGTCTGGGCGCTGTTGCTTGCAACGGAAAAGAAACATCCCGACTTTTTGGATTCAAAGAAGAATCTCGATAAAGGTTCGTTGTTTGTTAAAGTGGAATCACCATTCAAAGCAAAGCAAGACGAATACAAAAAACAGCAATATCAAAAACAGAAAGAGCGCGCGAAAATTCAGCGGCAGCAAATGAAAGCCAAAGCTAAAGGTGTGCCGCTAAAAAGTGCTTTCCCTGAGGAAGTCACCGCGGCACTGGCATATTTCTCTGAAAACGGCTTTCCTATGCAGGACAGCTTGGATGAAGAATCAGTGAAGAATGCTAAGAAAGTTTTGGCGCGAGTGTTTCACCCCGATAAAGGGGGAACTCACGATGAAACGGTGATTCTGAATCAGAATTACCAAATCTTGATGGACTATTTGAGTTGAATAAAATGAAACGGGGCTGGAGTGGCCCCGTTTTTCTTGGCACCGCGGTTGCTTAGTGGGTTCTTCACCAAAATTAAAAGGAGAACCCCATGAAAATTGCCAAAATGTTACTAGCTGCATTTGTAATCGTCAGCGCATCTCATTCTTTCGCTGCAAGCGTTTGCATTCTTACTATGACGGACCTTGAGTGCGACGGAAAGACACTCTAGTTAAAGAATAGGTACGGACACACTTTTGGTAGTGCTGTTCGTTAGTTGTTTTTTGTAATGTTATTTCCGGC
>JAGIAF010000197.1 GCA_017745015.1 Bdellovibrio sp.
CTCTGAGAACTGTACCCCGCAGATGTTGAGACCATAGACGCCAATTCCGATAAGTTTCTGTATGACGTTTCGTAGTCTTTGGGTCGCTCTATTTTCAGGATTATCTTTGGCACTCATAGGGTGTACTAACGGCTCAATGGGAGTCGCGGATATGTCGTCCCTTGGCCCGGTCACGGGTGAGGCGGCATATAAGGTTGATAAGACTGTTTATAACGATCCCATCACGGTTTCACTTACTGCAAAGTTTAGATATCGCAATTTATATTTCACCAAAGGCTCCACAACAAATGGACTTCGCGAAGAATGTATCACGGCCGACGCTGCTCCAATTGCCTTTGCTGAGTTCAAAGTCTTCAACGCTTCAGGCGTGCAAGTTCAACAAGGCGAAACAGATACAGACGGGAATGCGGTTTTTGAACTTCCCAAAACCATCGCAACTTACACCATCAAAGTTTACTCCCGCTCTTACAATGACTATGTAAAAGTGAGTGTTCTTAAGGACACTTACACAAACACACCATATTCGGTTTCCAATCAATTCACAGTATCATCAACTAGCTCCCCCACTTTGGATTTAACTGCTTCGCCATTTTTTGCAAGAGCTGATGAAAACGCCTCGCTTGAAATTGAAGGTGGTGCTTTTAATATCATGTTTGATATTTTGCTTGCTAATGAGTACGTGCGCCGCCAAATCGGAAAAAACACGCTTGTTTCTGGTAAGCCATCAACAAACGTCAATGAGTGGTGGGTCGCAGATAAAGTTACGGTTTATTGGAAAGCGGGATTTAATCCACGCTCTTATTTCTCTGATGATGGCGCCTTGCTTTCCTTCTATGTGCCCACGACCTCTAAGCTCTATATCTTGGGCGGAAAAGACGGCAACGTGAAGGAGTCAGATACCGATCATTTCGATGATTCGGTTATTCTTCATGAGTATGCTCACTTCCTTGAAGACGTTTATGGCAAATCGGAATCTCCCGGTGGATCGCATGATGGTAACTTCATCATTGATCCACGACTTGCTTGGAGTGAAGGCTGGGCAAACTATTTCCAAGCGGCCGTGCTGAGCGGTACCGCAAATGTCGATGCCGGAAATGCGGAGTGGAATGTCCCAGCAGAAGATCGCTATCGCTATTACGTCGATACGGTCGGCTATAAAAATGACATCGCAGACACTCAAGGCAAGATCGCAATTGCATTTGATCTGACTGACGATGCAGCAACAGCAACGCTCGACAACCTAAACGGCAGCCCGTCTGGTGAGGGTACTTTCCGTGAAGTTTCCATTTCCCGCTCACTTTACAAATCATCTCGCAATCCTGCAAATGACTACTCTACCTCTGGAATTAAGGGTGGGGGTGTAACATTCGCAAACTTCTGGAAGGTTTTTGCCGGTGAAGACAATGCCGGAAGCAACCGTTCAAATCCTCTGACGAATAGCTTTGTCAATGCCACTGGCAAATACCCTGAGCCTAATGTCGGACTCTTCAATTACCTTCTTACCAAGTATGAAGGTACTCTCAATTCAAATTGGAATGACATCGTGGCCGAGGAAAAGCAGAGACAAAGCACCCAAGATTACGCTTGGTATTTGAACACTGATAGCACTAATAGCACTTGTACATTTAGTTTTTCAGGAGGGGTCAAGGAAACCACCATGGAAGACAGTTCGCTCCCACGCTCCAACCAGCACCGCAATAACGACTTCTTCATCATCTATCACACTCAAGGTGTAACTGATACTTTACTTTTGAATTATACTAGCGACACGACCCACGACGTAGATTTAGATCTTTACGTTTACAAGAACGACTATATCTATATCGAAGACTACTACCTCGCCGGTGGCTACAATCCTTCTCTTTACATGGCTACTTATGCTCGTCGCAATTACTCGATTGATGGCGGAACGAATGGCATCGGTTCAGAATCAGTGACTTTGAAAAACCAAGCCACAGGCTGGTATGTTATCAACGTCAAAGTAAATATGTATGGTAAGTCATCAGCCGCAACTAGCACTGCCAATTACACTCTGAAAAAGAATGGAGTCACTCTATGCGCAAAAGAACAATAGTTCTGCCCGCCCTGGCTTTGATTCTTGGATTTTCTGGGATGGCTTTTTATAAAACGCAAGCGCGCAATCCTGCTTCAACCTCTCCAAGGTGGGTGCCACAGGAATATGGCAAACATCTTGTGCCCGTGAAAATTACACTGGTTCCTCCAGCAGAAATTCCTGTCTCTAACGAAGAGGAAGTTACTTTACGTGGTCGCATTAATGTTAGCAGCAGCATCGACAGTGATCTCGCATTCTCGTGGACACTTCCTCCTGGCGTCAGCGTAGTTGAAGGCGTTCTTACTGATGAACTACCAAATGTTCAAGCCGGGCAGACCGTTGAAGTAAAGATCGTAGTTACAGGCTTTAGCAAAGAAGAACAAAAATATATTTCCCTTCAAGCCTCTGTGATGAAGGGACGTTTGCATTTAGGAGCATCCTCAGTAATCAGCAGTCGTCCTGAAGACACTTGGGAATCGATCGCTCCGGAAATGCAAAAAGCCGCTGAAGAAACTCTGGGCGCAGAGAAATTCAGAAAATCCCGCGAGTAGTTTGTTTTGAAATGCTACTTCCGACGTCAGTGACAATATCTGTCTTGTAAGAATGCAAAAAACCCGCTTCATCAGCGGGTTTTAAACTACATCGGGATAACTTCGATGGTTGGATTGAATTGGTCGCGAAGGATGCCTTCGATGGCCATCAACGTACCGGATGTGGCGCTTGGGCAGGTGCCGCAGGCGCCTTGGTAAAATACGTAAAGCTTGTTGTCTTCGTATTTTACGACGTCCAAGTCACCACCGTCGCCTTGCAAACCTGGACGAACAGTGTCGTCCAAGATCTCTTCAATGCGTTGAACTTCTGGTGAAAGACTTGCTCTGCGCAACTTCTTTTCATCCGCAATCGTTTGATTTGGGTTATGAATCGGCATGCGTGTTTGAATCACAGCGCACACTTCGCGTTGGATTTCTTCTGGGTCGCAATCAAAATTGTGAGTGATCGTGATCACGTTTTGGAAGAAGTGAACCTGACGAACGCCTTCGATCATGAACAAACTTGAAGCCAAAGGACTTTGCTCAGCTTCTTTAGGCTCAGCATAAGTGGCTTTGCCATCGTTTAATACCGGACGATCCAAAACGAATTTCCACGCGTTTGGATTTGGTGTTGCTTGAATACGAATTAAAACATCTTGGGTGCTCATAACAATAACTCCCGGGCTTTCACCACGGCTTTAACTAAGGAATCAACATCTTCACGACTATTATACACAGAAAACGAAGCGCGTACCGTTCCCGGTACTCCCAGTCTTGCCATCAGCGGTTGAGTGCAGTGGTGACCGGCGCGAACTGCGACACCTTCTTGGTCTAAAATCTGACCAACGTCAGAATGGTGAGCGCCTTTCAAATTGAAAGATAAAATCGGACCTTTATTCGCAGCAGTTCCGTATATTTTCACATCTGGAATCGCCGACAATTTTTCAGTCGCATACTGCAAAAGGTCCATTTCATAAGCATGGACTTTATCAAAACCAATCTTCTCAATGAAATTGATCGCCGCGTGAGTACCCACTGCACCTTCAACGTGAGGAGTACCTGCTTCAAAGCGGAAAGGCACATCATTATATGTCGTGCCTTCAAGGCTGACTTTAGAAATCATGCTGCCGCCACCTTGATATGGAGGCATCGTTTCAAGAATCGCTTTCTTACCGTAAACCACTCCAAAACCAAACGGTCCAAAGAGTTTATGCGAAGAGAAAACAAAGAAATCCACATCCCACGCCTTAACATCGACTTTGGATTGCGACACGATTTGTGCGCCATCAACCAAAACCTTCGCACCCACTTGGTGTGCAAGTTTCGTTAAAAGAGGAACATCGTTGTTTGTGCCTAGAACATTCGAACACGCTGTGAATGCCACCATCTTAGTTTTAGACGACAATTTCTTTTTGAAGTCCTCAACATCAAGTTCCCCGTTATCCAGAATTCCAGCCGCTACAACTTTAGCGCCGACTTTCTCTGCAACCATTTGCCAAGGAACGATGTTCCCGTGATGCTCCATCTCGGTGATCAAAATCTCATCGCCAGCCTTAAGGTTTGATAGACCCCAAGAGTTGGCCACGAGATTCACACCCTCTGTCGTACCACGTACAAAGATGATCTCTTCAAAGTGCTCTGCTCCGATAAAGCGAGCAATGCTGTGACGAGCACCTTCAAACTGTGCCGTCGCCGCATCACTTAGAAAGTGCGCGCCACGGTGAACGTTTGAAGACTCGTACAAATAGAAATTAGATACACGCTCTACAACGACTTTAGGTTTCAAAGTCGTTGCTGCGCTATCAAGGTAAACCAACTTTTTGCCGTGGACCTTTTGGGTCAACGCGGGAAACTCATTTCGAATTTCTGCAAAAAGCGCATTTAAATTATCCATACCACCTTCTTAGCTCAAATGAAGACGTGAAAACGCTTCATCCAAGTGACGAGTGAGCCATGCCTGGATCGCATCGTCGGAAATTTTATAAATAACTTCTGAAAGAAAGCCATAGCTTAACATCGCAATGGCTTTGTCTTTCGGAATTGCACGGGAAAGAAGATAAAACAATTCTTCGCGGTTCAATTGACCTACAGTCGAACCGTGACCAGCCTTCACATCATCAGCATAAACTGCGATGGATGGTTTGCTGTCAGCTTCGGCTTTATCACTCAAGATCAAGTTGTTGTTCAATTGCGCGGAGTCGGCTTTTTGCGCGTCTTTTTCGATCAAGACTTTACCGCAGAAAGCAGAACGACTTTGACCATCCAAGATGCCTTTGTACAGTTGATTTGTACGGCACTCACCCACGGTGTGATCAATCAGCGTGGTGTTGTCGACATGTTGCTTACCTTGTACCGCATAGATACCTAGAACTTCCGAAGAAGAACCCATACCCTTCAGCACCACATCCAAAGTGTGACGAGAAAGAGAAGCACCTGTTGCGAAAGCCAAGCTTTCAAGATTTGCGTGTTTTTCCAAAGTGATGCGCGTGCGACCGATATTAATAGCGCTCAAGCTTTCCGCTTGAACACGCGTGTAAATCACTTTCGCACTGTCACCTACATGCAAATCAAATACAGTATTTGCAAAGTAAGCGGCACCTGCTGAACCGTAATGGCTCTCAAGAATTTTAACTGAAGAGCGTGCGCCCACTTCAAAGCGAATGCGGGGGCTGACCATCAGGTTTTGCGCACCTTCATTAGATGTGAAGAACACGAAATTCACAGGTTTTTCCACAGACGTTTCTTTCGCTAGAGAAAGAACGAAAGGTTTTTCAGAATAAGCGCCATTCAAAGCATCGAAAGTGTCATCAAAGTGAGTTGGATACTCTGAAAGTTCGCGCACAGTGATGCCCGCAGGCAACTCTTGCGACAAGGTCTTATTCAAAACGCCGTTAAAGAAGACGATATTAGTAAATGCCGGATTCAAAAGTTTTTGAATCGCCACCATCGTGTCATGGCTTGGTGCCAACACATTCAAAGCGCTTGGCGCAAACTCAGTCTCAGACAAAGGTTTCACACTGGTATAGTGCCACTCTTCATCTTTGCGAGTCGGAAGGCCCTTTGCCAAGGCGTAGTCATAACCCGCCTGGCGGAAGGAAGCTAACGCTCCTTGCGCCGGGTGTGCTTGACTGAATTTTTCGTAAGTCGAAAGCAAATTCATGGGCAATCCTTAGTTAATAAGCCAGTCGTAACCTTTGTCTTCAAGCTTCAACGCCAATGAAGCATCGCCTGTTTCGATGATTTTACCGTTCAACAGTACGTGAACGTAGTCAGGCTTGATGTAATCCAAAAGTCTTTGATAGTGCGTAACCATAACGATGGCATTGTCTTTACGACGAAGCTTGTTCACGCCGTCTGAAACCACGCGAAGAGCGTCGATATCAAGACCGGAATCTGTTTCATCCAACAGAGCCAAACGCGGAGACAAAACCGCCATCTGCAAGATTTCGTTTTTCTTTTTCTCACCGCCAGAGAAACCTGTGTTCACTGGACGATCCAAGTATTCAGGCTTCATGTTTACCAATTTCATTTTTTGATAAAGGAATTCACGGAACTCCCCTTCTGGCATTGGTTCAGAACCTTGGTGTTGTAAAACCGAGTTAAAAGCTGTGTGCAAGAATGTGAAGTTAGAAACTCCCGGAACTTCAATCGGATATTGGAAAGCCAAGAAGATACCTTCTTTAGCTCTTTGATCCGGCTCAAGATCTAATAGATTTTGCATCATGAAATTGATTTCGTATTTAACTTCGCCGCCAGTT
>JAGIAF010000198.1 GCA_017745015.1 Bdellovibrio sp.
GGACCCTTATATCGCTAACTAAATTTCGCAAGAACGAGACATTTGCGGGGCACCTGGAAGATAGTTTTCTAGGTCCGCATCGAATTGCAAGCTTCCACTGCGGCATGAGTTCAGTAAGATATCGCGAGCGGCCGATGCATTATCAATTAAACGAGCAAAATCCTTCTCGCTATAGAGCAATTCATTTGCGAAGTAATTGCGTCCATCTTGCGTGCGAAGCTGGCGTTCAAACTGCATAAAGAGACTATATGTAGTGTAGCTGAAATGACGGACTTTCTGAAGAACCTCAAATTGGCGCATCATATTCTCTTTGATGATGCCACAGTCGTTATCCTTTAAGAGCATTTCTTTGACCAGGGCCGCTTGGCGTCCTGCCATTGCTTGAGTTTCTTTCGCTGGAATAATCAATTTACCATCTTTCCATTCAGCATCGGATTTAGCGCGCTCAAGTTTTGAGGGGTTGGACGGATCGTTGTAGTACCAATAGAATTTGTAGTGAATGTTGCCGATGCGATCTTGTTGATTCAAAAGCGTATCAAGCAAAATCATATCGCCGAGGTCTTTCAGCTGGACTACGGTCTGTGCTATCTGGCTGAACTCAGATGAGCCCGCGAGGTCTCTTGCAGAAGCAGAATTGGAAACTCGTTTAAATGGTGGTTGTTGCAAGAATCTTTGGTAGCGAGTGCTGTAATCGCCCTTGCCATTAACTTCTGTGTATTTTTCTTCCTTTTTAGGGTTGTCGCTCAAGGCGCCAAATACTTGAGTCGTGGTGGAATCAAAGAGATCTAAATTGCGAGACGGGGCTTTGTGAGCCTTTGCGTACTCTCTCCAGAAATAAGCATTTTCGTTTTTAGAATTCCCACTCCAGAACTTTACGGCCTTTTGTGTAAGTTGTTCGTGAACTTTGCGATCCATAGTGCGAATCACGGCCACGGGAACTCGACCTGCACCACCTAAGATTCGAGAGATTTGGTAATAGCTTAAGATAGATGGGGTGTAAGAACAGCTGATGCTTTGCTTGAACTTGGCTTCTGTTTTAACAGGTAAGCGACTGGTAACGCAGGAAGAAGCATCAATGGATTTTTTCGGAAACTCAGGTGTTGGTTTAAGTAACAGAACACCCGGGTTGGTCGAGTTGTACTTTGGGCAAATTCCCATATTCGTATACAGATCGTAAGAGCAGAGTTCGCTCTCTGTTTCGATATCTTTCTTAGCATAAACACCAGCTGGCCACTTCTTAGGGATCACGCAAAATTCAGTCAGACGATTGGGAGAAAGAAAATTGGCGCGAGTTGCACCTTGGAGGTTTCCAAGATTCAACGCAAATACTGGCACAGTGGATATTAGGAAAGATCCAAAAACAGTCCACGAGATGATCGATTTCGTCACGATTCACTCCTTTGATGTCAAAGTGATAATCGAAGGGTCCTGTCTAGACACCTTACAATCTTGACCAAGTCTCTCTGCACCTTGGGCGTTGCTGTAAAAGCAGCAGACAGAAAAATTTGATTATTATGTAGACTGCACTCGCTTTCCATTTTTTTGGTCCAGGGCTCTTGTGTGTTTTAACATTCTTATTAATCATTAAAGGAATGAAACAAAACACCACTACCAAAAAAATAGCAGCAGGAATTTTGTTAACCCTTTCTATGAGCGCTTGTGCTCCTAACAGCTCTTCTTTTCAGGCCGCAAACGTTCCGGCATCGGATGAGCAGAATGGATCTGAGTCCACAGACACGCCACAGGCGGTAGCGCCGACGGTGCCATCGGACAATGCAGAAGTCTCGGCTTTTCGTTTAGACGAAGAAGCAAAGAAATTTAAAACTCGTTACGGCGTCGATGATGTCTTCACGAAATTGACGGACAACAGAGGAAAAGGCGTGGAAGAGTTGTGGGGCACGCGCAATATGCGTGTGGTTCTTCAAGGTGTTCTGTACCGAGGTGGCGCGAATAATAAGTATCTTGCGACTCCGCGCTCAAACACAAATCCACTTCCAAAAGTGGGCTTAACGAATCTTTGTAAAGAGGATTTCGGAGCTGCGGTGTACTTGTATTCAGAAAATTTTGATACAGCACCAAAAACTACGAACTGTAAAAACACAAGCCATCAGGATCAAACTCTTAATTACAAGCAGTATGCGGCATCTGGAGAGAAAGAAAAAATTCTTGCGATGGTTTATGATCGTATCAAAGGTAAAATCAACGGTCCGATCTATGCACACTGTTGGAACGGTTGGCATTCCTCTGGTTTGATTTCCGGAATCGCATTAAAGCAATTTTGTAATTGGTCCGACGCAAAAGCAGATGCTTACTGGGTGAAAAACACAGATGGCAACTCGGATGGTTTTGCAAGCATTCGTAAAAAGCTGAAGGACTTTAAGCCTCTTGCGAAATACGCGATCACTCAAGAAGAGCGTGATCTAATTTGCCCGAAGTAAGTCTAGAGAATTTTATAAATTAGTCAGATTCGATCATGCTATACTGAAGCCTCCTTTTGGGAGGTTTTTGTATTTATGCCTATCTTTGATAACGTAAAATCAGCACATGTTCCGGTGAAGCTTTGGACTCCCTCCAAGGACATGGAACCGCAAGCTCTGAAGCAGTTGCAAAACACCGCTTCGCTGCCATTCGTTTTCAAACATGTAGCGGCGATGCCAGACGTGCACTTGGGTATTGGTGCAACTGTCGGAAGTGTGGTGGCTACCAAAGGTGCGGTGATTCCTGCCGCAGTCGGAGTAGATATCGGCTGCGGTATGATCGCGGCTCGTCTCAACGTCGAGCCCGAAAAAATCCTCAATCGCTTGGAACGAATTCGTTTCGCCATTGAAGCTGCGGTGCCAGTTGGTACTGAGTCTAATTCCGTAATGTCGAAGTCAGCCTCCCATTGGTCCGGCTGGAAAGAGATGCCTGAGTCAGTCAGTAACTTGCGCCTAGAAAAACGCGCTGGGTTGCAATTAGGAACTTTAGGTGGTGGCAATCACTTTATCGAAGTGTGCTTAGATACGGAAGGCGCCGTGTGGGTGATGTTGCACTCAGGCTCGCGCAATGTCGGTAAGTCATTGGCAGAAGAACACATTCGTCATGCCAAGGGCGAAATCAAAAGGCTCGCGGTCAGTTTGCCGGATCCTGATTTAGCTTATTATCTCGAAGGAACGCAAGAGTACGCCAACTACATGCGTGATCTGAAGTGGGCGCAAAGTTATGCCCTCGAGAATCGTGAAGAAATGTTCCGTCGTATCTTGCAAGCGATCTCCGTGCAAATCGGTATGGGTGGCGCTGAAGTTCCGTATTCGATGAAAGTAAACTGTCATCACAATTATGCCACTCATGAGATTCACTACGGCGAAGATGTCCTCGTCACTCGCATAGGGGCTGTCCGCGCCCAAGTAGGGGACTTGGGAATCATTCCGGGCTCCATGGGAGCAAGGTCCTATATTGTGCGCGGTAAAGGAAATCCGGAATCCTTTAATTCCTGTGCTCATGGAGCGGGACGACGCATGTCGCGCTCGGAAGCCAAACGTCGTTTTACCGTTGAAGATTTACGTCGTGAAACCGCGGGAGTGGAATGCCGCAAGGACTCAGGTGTGATTGATGAAATTCCATCGGCTTACAAAGACATCGATCAAGTCATGGCTAATCAAAACGATCTTGTCGAAGTCGTCGCCATTCTTAAACAAGTTCTCTGCGTCAAAGGCTAAGACGGAAATGTCTCAAACTTCATGGCTTCTGCAAGCGTGTCTTCCCAAGAGGCGCGGCTTGCGCAAAAGATGTGCGCGTTGGGTTTAGCCGTCACCGCCGTATCAAGGCTTCCCGCAGGAACGACCAATAGCTTTCCATCCATTTGTACATTCGGCAGAGCGGAACTGCACTCCGAACAGAATCCCTTCGCATGGCGTGTGCCGGGGAGAGTGAAGATTTTAACTTTACTTTCTCCTTGCAACCATTTCAGTTGAGCATGCGTCGAAAACAAGTTCGCCGCAAAGGCAGAACCTGTATCTTTTTGACAGTGCTTGCAATGGCAAAGGAAGAAACTTTCAAACTCGCCCGTAACTTCAAATTTTACTGTTCCACAAAGACAAGATCCGTGATGTGTGTTCATCGGCTGATTACAGCAATGATTGACATAGTTGTAAAGGCTGTTCAATCTTTAAGCGCCGACTTGGAGTTTATAATGAATGCAGAATACATTCCCCGCGAAGTTCTCTTTAGTAATCCCGACATCGCTCAGATCAGAATCAGTCCTGATGGCAAGTACGTAGCGTATTTAGCTGAGTCCAACGGGTTTATGAATGTATGGGTTCAAGAATTCGGTAAGCCCGAGACCGCGAAAGTCCTTACCAAGGACACTAAGCGTGGCATTACGATGTATCATTGGACTTATGCTCCTGGAATTTTGATTTACGATCAAGACGCCAACGGTGATGAAAACTACGGTCTTTGCACCGTGAATGTTGTTACGGGCGAGGTGGAGGAGATCACGAAGCCCGGTCATGCGGCGACTGAAGTGAATATGGTCAGTCATCTTCGTCCCAATGAAGTGATCATCATGACCAATGCCCGTGATCCCAATTATTTTGATTTTCAGATTTTGGATCTGACAACAAAAACTATGACTCTCTTGTTTGAGAATTCTGAAAACCTAGCCGGCGTTGCCTTCGACAAACATTTTAATCCTGTTATGGCTACGAAAGCGAATGGCGATGGTTCTTCAGTGGTTTTGTTATGGGATAAACTTAAAAAGTCCTTCGTTGAAATGTGGACGATTTTGTTTGAGGACAGCCTGACGACTTGGAACTGGCGGGCCTCAATTGACGGGGAAAAGCTTTATTGGATTGGCAGTCAAGGTCGCGATAAAGCCGCCTTGCAGGAGTGGGATTTAAAAACGGATGTTCGTAAAATCGTATCCGCAAGTGAAAAGGCGGATATCGATGGTTACTTGTTCCACCCAGAGATGGATAAACTTTTGTTCTCAACAGTGAATTATTTAAAGCGTGAATTCCAATTCCACGACGAAGAATTCAAATCCCACTTCAAACATTTGCAAAGTGTTATCGGTGAAGACATCAATATCACCTCCATGAGTCACAATGCTGAGCAATGGGTGGTGACAGCGAGTTTCTCTGATAAACCTGTGGCTTTTTACTTCTATGATGTGAAAACCAAAAAGGCTGGGGAATCCATTATCGGAAGAAAGTCTTTGGCGGCTTACACAAGTCGACTGAATCCAATGCAGCCAGTAGAAATCAAAGCCCGCGATGGTTTGACTTTGGTGTCTTATTTTACCAAAGCTAAAAACTCCGCAGATAATTCTTTGGTTTTGCTAGTTCACGGTGGTCCATGGCATCGCGACACTTACGGATACAACTCCCATCATCAATGGTTCTCTGATCGTGGCTATAATGTTTTGAGTGTGAACTTCCGTGGTTCTACAGGATTCGGAAAAGCCTTCATCAGCGCCGGCAATCATGAGTGGGGTCGCAACATGCATAATGACCTGATTGATGGTGTTAACTGGGCCATTGCCAATGGTCACGCTGATCCTAAGAAGGTGGCTATCGTGGGTGCTTCTTACGGCGGCTATTCGGCACTTGCTGGTATCACATTCACGCCGGATGTATTTGCAGCATCAGTGGATATTGTCGGACCTTCGAATCTTGAGACATTGTTGACGACGTTCCCGCCATACTGGAAGAGCTTCATGCCGATGTTCTACAGATGCGTTGGTGATCCAACAACAGAAGAAGGTCGTAAGCTTTTGAAAGAGCGTTCACCGCTAAATCATGTTGATAAAATCAAAACCCCTCTGTTAATTTTGCAAGGCGCCAACGATCCTCGCGTTAAAAAGGCCGAGGCCGATCAGATTTACAACTCCATGGTCGCAAAGAAAATCCCCGTAGAGTACGTGGTATTCCCAGACGAAGGCCACGGCTTTGTGCGCGCGTTAAACAATATGGGTGCGAATGCATTGGTGGAAGAATTTTTAGGAAAGTATCTTAAAGGACGAGTGCAGCCGATTGGTGATCATGTCAAAAGATCTTCGGCGCAATTTATCATGACACCGCAGTAGAGCAATCTGTAATGTTATTTTCTGCGGTCGCAGAAAATAACACTACAGATTAATTGCGAACTATTTTACAGGAACCGAAGTCTCTTTAATAGAGATGTTGGCATTGATCTGACCATCGCAGAAATTGTTACCGCATTGTTCGCGTTGTTTTCTATCAGCGATGAATACTTCCGTAGTATCAATTGTTAGAGTAACTTCTACCATGCCTTCTTCATCACGGTAAGTTTGGTACTTAATTTGATAGATGCCAGCGGATACGCGT
>JAGIAF010000199.1 GCA_017745015.1 Bdellovibrio sp.
ACTTTGCCCAGCACACTCCAGAGGCTTTGAATCCCGAGCACACTGTTTTGGAAGCCATGGCTTCTGCCGCTCATCAAGACGTGACTCAACAAGATGTTCTAAATATCGCAGGCAGCCTGTTATTCAGCGGTGAAAACGTAAATAAAAAAGTCAAAGTTCTTTCCGGCGGTGAAAAATCACGTGTGGCGTTGGGGCAAATTCTTTTACAAAAGTCTCCGTTATTACTTCTGGATGAGCCCACGAATCACTTGGACTTCGACACCGTTGAAGCCTTAACCAGCGCGCTTGAACGTTACGAAGGCACGATTATCACCGTCAGCCATGATCGCGGGTTCATTGGACGTGTTGCCAATAAGATCTTGGAAGTGAATCACGGGAAATTGACACTTTATCCAGGTACTTATGACGAGTACGTTTGGAGTTTACAAAAAGGTTTCCTTTCAGAACGCACTTTTGATGCAGTCGAAGCGAAGTCTTCTTCGTCCACAAAAACCGAAGAGGCGCCGAAGTTTAACTATAAGGAAGAACGTAAGCGCATTGAAGCACTGATCAAGAAGGCACAAAAAGTTATCGAAGACAGCGATAAGAAGATCCAAGAGCTTTCTAAAAAGCGCGATACTTTAAATGAAACGCTGATTGCGGGAACAGCGGCAAACACCGCTGCGACAGCTAAAGATCTTCACGACGTCAGTGGACAAATCGATGATCTTGAAGGCACAATGTTACAAGCTATGGAAGACCAACATCAGTTCGAAACAGAACTGAAGACTTTAATAGGTTGAGGACAATGAAAAAGCTTTTGTTAGTTTTTGCCGCAGTAGCCATCCCTGGCTGTGCAAGTTACTTTACGCGCCAATCCTGTGATAAAATCAATTGGTTCAAACACGGTGAAGCCATCGCCATGCGTGGCGAGTGGTTGAATGCCGATTCAACCTTGAATGAATGTCGCAAAGCCGAGGCCGCAATCAGTGAAAGCCAATTGGATCAGGGTTTTAAAAGCGGTCGTGAAAAATACTGCACCTCCGCAAATTCTTATCTGGTAGGCCGCGCTGGTGATACGTTCTCGAAAGATCTTTGCGACAGTCCCTCTCTTTCCAATTTGATTTCTCAATACGGTAAAGGTCTTCGCGACTATTGCGCAAAATCCAATGGCTTTGAAGCCGGAGTTTCCGGAAAAAAATATCAGAACAACTGCCCTAACGATCTAGTAGCGGGATTCCTTCCTGAATACAAACGCGGTCGCTTAAAGTTCGTACAGGCACAAATTCAAAATCTTGAGAATCGTAAACGCGACAATGAGTTAGCAATTGCCAACAAGAACGCACAACTTGCTAATGCCCGCGCTAACTTGAAAATTCTGGAAAGCAGACGCAACTGGCTTGAAACGCAAAGATCCTTCGCCGCCACTTCGAACCCCACTCAGCTGGGAATGCTCGATGGACAAATCAATTCGGTGACTTCCGAAATCAACGTCGCACATGGTGACGTCAATAGAGCTAATGGCGAGCTTCAGAATTTTGAACAAGATCAACAGAAAATTGCCAAAGACATTGCAGACTACCGCACAGAGATGGCCGGCCTTTAAGACCGGCTAATCCGCAGCTAGTTAGGCATGCGGAACCACTCGATGGCATCCACAAAGGCTTTTGGCTGATATGCTTTGGCCTGATCGTTCCAACGCACCTCTTGCCATCCTAAACTCCGGAAGGATGGATTCTCAACATCACGCTTCTGGATAAACTCCATAACGTTAATGACCGATGCCAACTCGTCACGCTTCATTAGCAGTGATGGCAAATGGAATTGCACGAATGCCAGCCCTTTGTTTTCGGCTGCAAAGCCTTCAGCACCTGAATTCAGGTACTCCGCAAATTTTAGATCCTTCTTAAGGTCGCAATGATCTACGACCAAAAGCTTTTCAGACATGTGGGCATAATCCATCACATAACTAAAGCTGTATCCACCGCATTTCTCTACGATCGTACGATTGGCCTTAATCTGACCAAATGATGCCAGCGGAATCGGGAATTTTGACGGAAGCATCCACAGATTTTGCGGATCGCGCAAAGCGATCTGCAATTTCGGCTTTGCCTTAGCAAGCTTCAGCCAATGTTCAAAGATCTTAGAGTTCGCATCGAGCTTCTGAGGCACTACGTAAAGCACGTCGAAGGAAGCTTCAGCGAAAGCATCTTGAAATCCGTTATTGCGAAGTTCATTGGTAAAGTTCGCGACGAACATACGATGAGCACTTTGCTCTTTCACTACTCCCGAGCTTGCGACAAAAGCACTGACATTCTTAATTGCTTCAGCAGCGCGAATCAGCGCCGTCGGACTCAAGCTGCCCACCACAGAAAGCATCGGGTTGTGTTCCGAACGAATCAAGTTCGCAAGACCACGAGTGAATTCATAGCGGTCTTTCACACTTAGCTTCTTATATGACTTCACCCAGCTTGTTACCAATAGAGGTCGCAGACTCATCTCGACGACAGACAGATTGATGTCGCCATCGACATCACCATTCGCGCACGCCATGAACTGCTCAGAGCGCTTCCATGGAGAATCACAATAAGCCGCCTGAGATTTCAAAACGTAAGGCCACTTTACCTGACGCAAAGCTGTCGTCACGTGAGTCTTAGGGTCACCGATATCCAAGTCACCGGTCTGCAAATAAAGAAGGAAGTCAGTGACAACCTCTTCCATCAATTCTTGCTGAGCAAAAAGAGTCTCATTGCGTTCGCGGTACCAAACCTTTGCGATCGCCTTCTCAAGATGCCCCGGAGCCTCAAGCAGCTTTTGACCGATATAGATCTTGTGATTTTGGATTCTAAAAAGATACGGATGATCTTCAAGAATCGCAATCTGAACTTTGCGATAGAAGGGCTCAATGCTTTCAAGCAGACGCTCAATAGAATCCACGCGTTTGTTGAGATCCGTGATATGACTTCCAAAGTAAACGCTATAAGGTGTTTCCTTATTGATGGCGCAGCGGAAGACGACGTCTTCTTGGCGCCCAGCCGTTCTGTCAATTCTTTCGACAACCTTGGAATCGATACAGAGCGGCCTCTTCGTCATCTGAAGAACCATAAGGCTAAGTAGGCCAAAACACCCGAAAGTAATATAAGTAAGCCAACGTGAAAGCATATGCCGCTTTACGATTGCAAAAGGCGGACCTCCCGAATCCCGATATTTTCTAGGAATACCTGGTCATGGGAAACAACTAATAAAGCCCCTTTATAAGCTCGCAACAAGTCCTCCAAAACCTCAAGACTTTGCAAGTCCATGTTGTTGGTCGGCTCATCCAGAATTAGCAACTGCGGAGGAGAATCAGACAGCAAAATCATCGCTAAGGCCGCTTTCAGCTTCTCTCCACCACTGAGGCTGTCGATTTTCTGATGGACCTGTTCTTTCATGAACTGAAAAGCTGCAAGCTCATTGCGCAAAAGCACAGCCCCTTTTGCGTTCACATCCATCAGATTTTCAAGAACTGTCTTATTCCAATCAAGGATTGAATACTCCTGATCCAAATACGCAGTCTTCACTTCGCCCATATGCAGGCGACCTTGGCTTTCTCCCGATCCTAGAGTTCCCTGATGAAGCAACAATTGAATAAGAGTGGATTTACCAACTCCGTTCCTTCCTGCCAGAGCCACACGTTCGGGACCTTTCATCAGCCAATTAAGGTTCTCTTTCCAAAGAGGTTTTTCTTGTCCATGAAATTTGAAATTGAAATTCTCTAAATCAAAAATCATCTTGCCTGCTGGCAAATGACTTTCCGGCAAATCCAGCCGTAACGCGCTCTGGGACTTCATTTCAAGGTGGAAGCTTTTAAATTCCTCCTGGGACTTTTCCACACGTTTTTCCTCATTCACACCAACGCGCGCTTGAGTAACCTGGGCATTTCGCTTTCTTGCACCCAGAAGGATTTTTGGCATACCACCGCGAGCTCCCTGTTCAGCTCCTCGACGCATACGTTTTTCTTGGGCGTCGACTTTCTCGTGTCGCTCCTTTTCAACTTTTCGCTTCTCTTGTCTTAGACGATCCAAATTTTGTTGATCGCGTTCGCGTTCGGAGTGTCGCTGTTCTTCGTAAAACGAGAAATCGCCACCATAAACAGAAATCCCCTGATTTGACATCTCCAAAATAGAGTCCATCAATTCCAATAACTCACGATCATGGCTGATAATCAGTAAACTGCCCTGGTAATCCGTGACAAAATTATGAATAAGCGCACGTCCCTCCTTATCGAGATTGTTCGTGGGCTCGTCCAAAATCAAAAGGCCTGCCGGTTGTGCAAGAGCTTTCACAATACGCAAGCGCATCCACTCCCCACCACTTAAGACAGAAACTGGTTTTGCAACGTCGATATCACCTAAAAGAGGCCCCCACACTGCGGGATCCGCGAAGGAACTTTCCCATAAATCACTCAGATATTCGCCCACGGAGATTGAAGGACGCTCTTGAGATTGCGCAAGATAAATCACCTGATGACTTACAGTGAGTTGTCCTTCTGTTGGCGTCAGTTCATGAGCAAGAACTTTTGCCAAAGTGGACTTACCCACCCCATTAGGTCCCACAAGTCCGTGACGACCCGGTTGAAGAGTGAATGACAATGATGAGAAAACCTTTTGCCCATGTGGGAGCTCAAAGCCCAAGGACCTAGCGGTCACTTGAAATATTGAATTTTGCATAAATATAAATCCGACTTGGTCTCGAAGAGACTGCAGAGAAGTTAATAAAAAGAAGTAAAATGCGGATTTATTTTCTCATAGACGTCAGGGATCGCCCCGACAGAATAAGTATATCCAAGGACCGCTATTTTTACAAGTGGGCCTTTTTTAAAAGGACTGTCTCATGTTAGGATGACCGCCATGAAGAAACTATTGATCATACAGCACGAAAATGACGTTCCTCCTGGATCTACTTTGGACTGGGCCCGCCTCAATAACTATGACGTGGAATACTGGTATCCAGCAGAGGAAAGCCCCGCCCCGGCTCCAGAGAAATATTCTGCCGTTGTGATCTGCGGTGGCAGCATGGACACCTTCGAAGAAGAAAAATTCCCATGGCTTCAAACCGAGAAAAAATTCTTACGCACTTTGATTGATCGAAAGCAAAAGATCTTCGGCATTTGCCTGGGTTCTCAATTGATCGCAGAAATCATGGGCGGAAAAGTCTATATCCACAATCCGGGTTGGGAAGTGGGCTTTGTGCCTCTGAAAACACTTGATGGCGGAACACTGCATGCCTTCCACTGGCATCACTGCACATTTGATTTACCACCTGGCGCTGAACTCATCGCAACAAATGACTTCTGTCGCAACCAAGCTTACCGCCTTGGCAACAATATCATCGCTACACAATTTCATCCGGAGGCCACGGAAGAGTGGATTCGTGAGTGCGCCGAAGAAGTTGCTCCTAAACATCAAGGCCAAGTTCAAAACAAAGGGCAAATGCTGGCTTCTATGAATTTGCAAAAGCCGCAACAAGACTGGTTCTTCCAACAACTCGATCGCTTATTTCTTGAATAAGCGCATCACCCCATAGACCAATAAAATGACTCCGACTATCGCAGCGGCGACCCAATACACCTGCTGCGAAAAATCCAGAACCAAGGTGACCGAAGCCAACACCGCAAGCAATGACGGCAATGGCAACTTACCAAGACTTCCCGGAATACGAAATGGCCGCTTCAGTTCCGGCTTTGCATAACGCAAATAAATCACCGAGCAATTAATGACCACGAATACTGCAATCGTCACTAGTGAAGAGACACTGGCAATGATTTCAACTTTCCCCAATGGCAAAAAGAACAGGCACAGCGCAAAAATCAAAATGGAGGCAAGCCAAGGTGTCTGCTTCTTTCCCCAAATTTTGGAGAATATAAAAGGCAGATCATGACGTCGGGCCATCCCCAAGGTGATACGACTTCCTGCCAACATCCCAATCATCACCGTGTTGCCTGTCGAAAACAGCGCAATTCCTCCGAGCACCTTCGCAGCCATGGGAGACTTGCCTTGCAATGCCTCACTCAACACGGCGCTGGCATTTGACAGCTCCGCAGGACTCATCAAAGCAAGTGCTGCAAGGCCTACCAAAACATAAATGACCGTCGTAAAGAACAGGCTGATAAAAATCGCGCGGGGAATATTCTTTTCCGGATCTTTGGCTTCCTCTGCAAGATTCACCATACTTTCAAAACCCAAGTAGGCAAAGAACACCAATCCCGCCGCAGGAATTACAGAAAATGAAAATGGTACTGTGAGGGGTTTAAAGTATGTTGTTTCAGTCGCACCGAAATGAACAAATATCAAT
>JAGIAF010000019.1:0-6011 GCA_017745015.1 Bdellovibrio sp.
GGCTCCGCGAGCGCGAAAATCCCAAAGTCATTGAACATCTGAAAAAAGAAAATGCTTATACAGCGGAAGTAATGGCTCCTGTCGCGAAACTACAAAGCACTCTCTTTGATGAGATGAAAAGTCGAATCAAAGAAGACGAATCCACAGTACCTGCTAAGATGGGCGACTATTATTACTCTGCCCGTTTTGAAAAAGGGGCGCAGTATCCTCTCTATGTTCGTAAAAAAGGATCTTCGCAAGCTAGCGAAGAAATTCTTTTAAATATCCCTGAATTGGCAAAAGGTCATAATTTCTATGAGACTTCCGGTCCCATGGTGAGCCCCAATCAAGAATTGATGGCTTTTGGTGCCGATACTGTCGGTCGTCGCTTTTACACAATCCAGTTCAAAGATCTTAAGACCGGAAAGCTACTTCCGGCTAAACTTGAAAACGTAAATGCCAACTTGGTATGGGCTGGCGATAATGAAACAGTTTTCTTTTCGACGATGCATCCAGAGACTCTGCGCTCTGAGAAAGTCTATCGCTACAATATTAAGACTCAGAAAAAAGATCTGATCTATAGCGAAAAAGACGAGACCTTCAATGTCTACGTTTATAAGTCTTTAAGTCGTAAGTACATTTACATTGGATCAAGCTCGACTCTTTCCAATGAGACACGCTATTTACCGACAGATCAGCCTCACGGGGAATTCAAAGTCTTTTTGCCGCGCGAACGTGAACATGAGTACATGGTTACTGACGGCGAAGATAAGTTCTATATCCTGACAAATAAAAAGGCGAAGAACTTTAAATTGATGGTGACGGATGTAGCTCATCCGGAAGTGAAGAACTGGAAAGAGATCATTCCGCATCGTGATGACGTTTACTTGCAAGATGTGACGGTGTTTAAGAACCACTTGGTCTTGGAAGAGCGTGAGCGCGGCCTCACACAAATTCAAATTACCGACCGTCATGGTAAAAATGCCTATGTGATTCCTTTTGCGGATCAAAGCTTCTTGGCGAGCACAGGTGAAAATCGCGAGTACGACACGGACTGGATGCGTTTTGACTATGAATCCATGCGCCTTCCCGCTTCGATCATTGATATCAACATGAAAACCCACGAGCAGGTTTTAAAGAAGACCCACGAAGTTCCAAACTTCAATGCCAACCTTTATCGCACGGAAAGAATCTTTATCACCGCTCGTGACGGCACAAAGGTTCCCGTGTCTTTGTTGATGAAGAAAGATCTTCATTTGGATGGAAAAGCCCCAGTTCTGGTTTACGGCTATGGCTCCTACGGCATGAATATGGATCCTTGGTTCAGTTCAGACATTTACAGTCTGATTGATCGTGGTTTCGTCTTCGCCAAAGCGCACTTACGCGGAGGCTCGGAAATGGGTCGCAGCTGGTATGATTCTGGTCGTACTTCTTCGAAGCTCAATACGTTTAACGATTTCATCGATATCACCGAAGCCTTGATTAAGCAGCGCTACGTCTCCCCTCACCGTGTTTATGCGATGGGTGGCAGTGCTGGTGGATTATTGATGGGTGCCGTGATGAATATGCGCCCAGATCTTTATAAAGGCGTTATTGCCCAAGTTCCATTCGTCGATGTGATCACGACGATGCTCGATGAAAGCATACCCCTGACAACTGGCGAGTATGATGAATGGGGCAATCCTAACGAGAAAAAGGCCTATGACTACATTCGCGCCTACTCCCCGTACGACAACGTCAAAGATCAGAAGTATCCGAATGTCTTGGTGACGACAGGTTTACACGACTCCCAAGTTCAGTACTGGGAGCCCGCAAAGTGGGTCGCGAAGCTTCGCGATCACAATAAAAATACTGACTCAGTGATTTTATTGAAGACAGATCTAGACGCTGGTCACGGCGGAGCCTCCGGCCGATTTGACTCACTCAAAGATACAGCCCTGGAATACGCGTTTATCCTGATGCTGGATCGGTAGCGCTCAATACATCATCGTTGATAGTGAACTAGGAGACTCATTCGAGTACAAAGGTGATCAAAATCTTTGCTAGCTCTCATCGACCCGTGTGAACCTATGCTCCCGCCGGAGCATAGGTTTCTCTCCTGTGACGCAAGAAATGTCATCGTCAATCATCTAAGCACCTCAAACCAAGCTCATTTAACTATACGACGCACGAATGTTGCAGCTCTCCTTTGGTAAGCGGCCAACGAGTATCCCAACCGTGGTGTTAACTCCGGCTTTTAAAGATAAACCGTTTCAAAAGGAGACATTTATGAAAGCTAGAGTACTCTCGATCCTGCTGGTATTGGGGTCCTCAGCCTTTGCCGGAAATTCTGATATTGGATCTTCGGGTTCAAGTTCTGAGATTCAATCCGTGGGCCGTGGTGAACTCGGATATACCCAAATGGAATACTGTGAAATACGTAAATATCTCAAAGGTTCCCCAGTGGATCCCTTTACTCTCACCGACGAAGAATCACAGGATCTGGTGCGAATCACATCTTCTGAAATCACATTTAAGGGGAAAGCCCTTGAAGAGCCCGCTATCGTATACATTGGTAATGACGGATATTTTGAAAAGTACGAACAGTTTTACCGCGCATCTCAACGAGTGAGTAATGCCCGGGCAACAATTGAATCCTTCGACAATGGTCCGGGCTCGAGTGAAGGCTACGGACTGATCAACGAAAAAGCATTTAGTATTGAAGGCACAAAGCTTGTCTATACAGCCCATAGAAAGAAAATTGAAGTAGCTGACCTCCGAGGCGGACAAACAAAGAGAGACGACTTCTTTCACGAAGACACTTACTGCAAAGTGATTAACAATGCCCATAATTTGTTTAAACTTAAAATCGTAAAAGGACAGTTAAGGTTCTTTCATCGTCAACCCGGATGCACTACAAACGCACTCCTCTGCACTGATTTTGAAGTAAAACGCGACCCTAATAAAATCAAAGTTGTCTTAAAATAGAATTTAATAAAAGGAAGTTTTCATATGAAAAAATATATTCTTGCAACGGTTCTAACACTGGGAATGACGTCTACAGCGTTCGCTAACAAGTGCGGATATAGCTCCGATGAAGGCTGGATTGCTCTGTTAATGTTGAGCTCCATCGTCTCCGCGCCCACGGGGATGACGATCCTCGTTTCAGGTGGTAATTGCCGCGATGAGATCTTAAACCTTAGAGAAGACGCTTTTAAATATAAAATGACCGGTGAAATGTCAGAAGTACTAAAAGCTAATATTGAATCTGGTAAAAAGGCAAAACCCGATCTTACTGAAGAACAACTTGTTAATAAATTCATGTCAATGCAAGTAGAAGACTAAACTTGAAATTCGCAATACTGGCACTCTTTCAACTATTTCTATTTTCTCCAGCGTGGGCTGTCCTGTTCACGTTGGACGGTGTTTACTCACCACAAGAAACAGCCATTGCGAATCAAGCTCTTACAACTGTTCAAGATGCTCTACCGCCCCGACTGAAATTCCGTCTGAACTATACTATTCATGTCACCTTCACCAATATGAATTCTGATGAGGACCGAAAGCATCTGGGAAGAGCCGACTATTGGGACAAATCAATCATTTTAAATTCGAACTTCCTCAAACCCAATGATCCTCAATACTCAACAGACACTTTAGTGCGAACTTTAGCCCACGAGATTGCACACTTTTATGATCATCAAAATTTTGAAGAAGCCGATTTCGTAAATCAGCGCAAAATCTGCAAAAATTTACGAAACAATCGAAAAGAGAAGTCAGGCCCCGAGCCTCTTTGCAACGATGTCTTATATAAGACAACGACAATCTCTACCGACCCTGAGTTCATGGCTTTAACGAGTTGGCTTCGCGGAGATTTTTCCGCCCAAAATATTAATAGTTTTCAGCGAAGACTCCCGGACCCTTACGCCGTCAGTGATATTAAAGAGTCATTTCCAGTCTATTTTGAGTCCTATTTGTTTGATAGACAATTTGCCTGCAAGCTGCCGGCTGTAGAAGCTTACTTCAACAAAGCCTTTATGATCTCCAAATCTTCCAGCTGTTCTAAAGATTTAACTTGGTATTTTTCGGGCCAAGAAAACGCCTTCCGAACAGTACCCAAAGATCGCATTTGGGCCATCGATTACTTCTGGGCTGAAGCCGGTGCTGGCGCCGCTAGCGGCTTTGGCCATTCTATGCTTCGTTTGGTCATCTGCAAACCCGACCGCCCCCCCGGTCCCGACTGCTATAAAGATTTTGATCAACATATTGTTCTTAGCTTTGGAGCCGCCACTGCTACAGGAGCCTTTAGCAACTACGCCGGCATCACTGGAAAGTACCCTTTAAATTTGTATGCAATGACGTTTTACAGTGCAAAGTCACAATATAACGTGACTGAGCTTCGCGATCTGTATGCGATTCCGCTTAAACTGACGCCTCAACAGAAAAACCAGTTACTTGATCAACTCTATAGTTTACATTGGAACTTCGACAGTAATTACTATTTTACGAATCGCAACTGCACGACGGAAATTAGCCGCGCTTTACTTGCGGCGGGAATAAGCCTCGACACCATGCAGACGCTAAAGACAGAAAATTCACCGAGTGGATTTCTGAATCATTTATTTTATACTTCTCTCACCTATCCGAATATGAAAACTATTGAAGATATTCGTAAAAATCCGTTTCTATATTTTTCCTCAAGCCAGAAAAATGTGGATGCTGCTTTGAAAATCGTTTCAAAGGCTATGGGAATCAGCCTTTCCTCCATCGAAGACTACTTGAAGAAAGTAGATGATCAAGGATTTGAACAGTTGCTTTCAAAAACATCTCATGGCGATCGTCTCTTGTATGCGACCTACTATCTAGAAACGATCCGCGCGAATCGCCTTCAATCAGCTTTAATTACAGAAGAGCTTTCCCAAGATCGAGAGAAAGCAGAAAAACTAAAAAGTCTTGTCACTGAAGGTTCGCAACTTAACTTCAGCTATCGCTTCATTGGAAGTTTCCTAAGCAGAACAAGCTACGGAAATCCGAATCCAGCCGAGGTCGACGCGGCTCAAAAGGATTTCCATTCACAAACTAAATCAATCATAGAGAATCTTAAAAATCGAACCCAGAACGAACTTGAAAGCATCAATCCATCATCAGTCGCATTATCGAAGGCTCGTCAGCGCTTGGAAAGATTGAACAGGCGCCTATAGAATCATGCTCCTTTTGGAGCGCAGGAGCGTAATTGACAGGGATTCTGGTCCAGTGGTTCAATTTCCTTTTGGTGGAACGAACCTATGAAGTTATTTGAGTTTTTAGATCCTTATTTGGTATTGCAAAGTTACTATCAGGACCGCAAAGACCGTGAAGTTGGTTTTTCTTATTCAAGGTGGGCTGATGAATTAGGGCTAAAAAGCAGTTCCACTTTGCGCATGATGGTTCATGGGAAGAAAAGAATTTCCCCGCGACTGGCGGAAGTGTTTGCAGAAAAGAATTTGCAGACGGACGATGAACGAAAATATTTCTCGTTGTTGCTGGCTTATGTTCATGCGCCATCTTTGCATGCAAAGAACTCAGCCTGGAGCTCCCTGTCGAGAATCCTAACCAATAAAATCGATCAACAGGAAGCCGCAAATTATTTCGTCTACGTCTCTGATATTTTAATTCCCAAAATAACGACAATGCTATCCTTTGATGATCACATGTGGTCTGAATCCAATCTGTGCGAAACATTAGGTGTTGAAGCCAAAAAGTTATCTGAAGTACTTGCTAAGTTACAAGACAATGGCTTTGTCGAGTGCCTGGAAGATCAAGGCCAGCGTCACTGGAAGGCCGTTCATAATCGAGTGATGGTTCCGGACAAGCTCGGGGATCTGGCTTTGAGAGCCTATCACAATGCTTGCATGGATGAAGCGAAAGAGGCGCAAAACCTTCCCGTACATTCGCGCAAGTATCGCAGTATGCTGGTGCCGTTATCGGAGCAAGAATATCAAGAGTTTTCAGAAGAGATGAACACCTTCGCGAAGAAAATTTTAGCGCGATATCAATCCGACAAATATCAAGAC
>JAGIAF010000019.1:6021-21422 GCA_017745015.1 Bdellovibrio sp.
CGTCTATATAAAGTTAATATTAATTATTTTCCCGTCTCCGAAGAAGTTAAACGCAACGAGAGCGAGCTTTAAATTCACGCTCCAAATGGAGCATGAAAAACTGTTTGACTACTTCATTGGTAGTTCTTCTACTTAAAGATATAAACATGGAGGTTTTTTTGACTCTAAGAAGTTTACTTTTAGTTTTCATATGCCTGTCGTTCTTATCTATCGCTCATGCCGGTTTGGAAAGCATTACGTTCAAGGCCTCAGAGGTTTTCAAATATGAGGACAGATTCTGCCTCAATGAAGATACCGATTGTAACCAACCTATAGCCCAATGCGAATCTGAGAGCGAATGGAGTGGACGCTCCTCCCCCCCTGGGACCTGCGATAAGGTTATAGAGCAATTTAAGGACGCTAAACGCCGCGGTGGTCTTATTATTTTCGAATACGACGACGACCATAAGCTAGTCGGCGTTAAAACAGCTCCGGCCGGCGCTCAAGAAAATGAATTTGCAAGTCGCCAGATCAATGGCTGTGTTTATCTGGAAGACAGTAGCCCTAGAGTCATTAACGAAAAATGTGGCTATGGTTCAACTGCCATCTACAAAGTCAGATGCAATGACTCTGAAGTCGGTGTGATTTTCTTTGATGCTATCTGCACTCAAACAAAATCCACTCCTCCATCCCCGGATAACTGTGTCCAGCAGTCTCTTAAAAATGGCGGTCCTAAAAAATCGTCAGCCAATAAAGTCAAAGGAAGCACTAAATCCCAAGAAACCGGAGCTGTTAGATGAGAAGTTTAGTTATTGCTCTTACAGTTTGTTTTTCAACCGTGACATTTGCCGCTATGGGATCCTCAGTTCGCTTCGCCGCAGAAGTAACTTCTTTCGATAAAAAGTGGGTGCATATTGTGACCGACACAAAGAAGAACTTCCAAATTCCTCGTGGTAAATTTGAAGCCTCTAATGGCCCAACTCGCTCTGGTAAATTAATGGTTCAACTCGATACCGTCGATTTTGCGAATATGAAGGCCCTCAGTCGTTTGACTAAAATAAAGAAATAGCGTTATAGACTGTACGTTGCACTAGATTCTTATACGAAAACTCTATTAAAAGGCGCTGGCTTAAAAACCGCGCCTTTGTTTTTGATAAGATCGAGGCGGTTGCCTCGATCACTTACATGAGTTTGCGAAGAACGTAGTGCAAGATACCGCCGTTCTTTAGGTACTCAAGCTCTACGGCCGTGTCGACGCGGGATTTTACTTTGATCTCTTCCTTTTTACCATCCGCGCGAGTGATCTGAACCGTGATATCCTGCTGCGGCTTCATGGTTTCGATGCCCAAGATATTCAACGTTTCAGTTCCATCAAGATGCAAAGTCTTACGATCCATGCCGGGGTGGAATTGCAACGGCAAGACACCCATACCAATTAAATTGGATCTGTGAATACGTTCGAAGCTTTCTGCGATGACCGCGCGAATTCCTAAGAGCGTTGTGCCTTTGGCTGCCCAGTCTCGCGATGAACCCGTGCCGTATTCTTTGCCTGCAACGACAACCAGTGGAGTATTTTCCGCTTGGTATTTCATCGAAGCATCGTAAATTGGCATCACTTCCCCTGACGGCACATACTTCGTCATGCCACCTTCAACACCTTGAAGCATTTCATTCTTAATGCGGATGTTCGCGAAGGTACCACGCACCATTACTTCATCATTACCACGGCGTGAGCCGTAGGAGTTGAAGTCGACCGGTTGTACACCTCTGCTCATCAGGTATTTTCCGGCTGGAGAATCTTTTTTAATACTGCCCGCTGGAGAAATATGGTCTGTCGTGATGGAATCACCAAGCACTGCCAGGATGCGCGCACCTTTGACGTCATGAAGGGCTTTTGGCGTCTTTTGCATGCCTTCAAAGTAGGGCGGATTTTTGATGTAAGTACTTTCCATCCATGAATAAGTTTGCGAAGGAGTCGTTTCGATTTTCTTCCAATCATCCGTTCCTTCGAACACATTACCGTAACGATTTTTAAACATTTTTGTTTCAACCGTTTTATTCACGATATCTGCGATTTCTTGATTCGTTGGCCAGATGTCTTCTAGGTACACAGGCTTTCCGTGAGCATCTTCGCCCAGTGGATCTTTAGTCACATCCAATTGCATTGTTCCAGCTAAGGCATAGGCCACCACCAACATTGGTGAAGCCAAGTAGTTTGCTTTCACATGAGGATTGATACGACCTTCAAAGTTGCGGTTCCCTGAAAGAACAGACGCCACAACCAAATTTCCTTTTTCTACCGCGTGAGCAATAGGTTCAGGAAGTGGACCGGAGTTACCAATACAAGTTGTGCAACCATAGCCCACAAGATTGAAACCCATGTGATCTAAGTAACGTTGCAAGCCGGAATGCTCAAGATAGTCAGTGACCACTTGTGAACCCGGAGCAAGAGACGTCTTCACCCATGGTTTTACTTTCATCCCTTTTTCAGAGGCTTTCTTTGCAACCAATCCAGCACCCATCATCACTGAGGGATTTGAAGTATTCGTACAGCTCGTGATCGCGGCGATGACTACGTCACCATGCCCGAGGTTGTAGTTCGTACCTTCTACATGGGTGTGGAAGGCCTCTTTCGGACCATGGTTTGCGGCTATTTGGAAACCTGCTGTCAGCTGTGTGGCAAAGTCTTTAGCGGCATTATCCAACAGGACACGATCTTGAGGACGCTTCGGTCCTGCCAAACTTGGAACTACGTCTGCAAGATTTAACTTCAATGTGTCGTGGAAGAAGAAGTGCTCATCGTCACTTGTTCTCCAAAGGCCCGTTTCTTTCGCATATGTCTCAACCAATGCAATGGTTTCAGCATCACGACCCGAAAGCCTGAGATACTTCATTGTTTCCTCGTCGATTGGGAAGAAACCACAAGTTGCGCCGTACTCGGGTGCCATGTTGGCAATCGTCGCACGATCCGCTAGCGAAAGACCTTCCAGGCCCGGTCCGTAGAATTCAACGAACTTACCAACCACACCTTTTTTACGAAGCATTTGTGTGACATTCAAAACCAGATCCGTCGCTGTCGCACCTTCTTTGAGTTTTCCTTCTAAACGGAAACCTACAACTTCAGGAATCAACATACTCAGAGGTTGACCAAGCATCACCGCTTCCGCTTCGATACCACCCACTCCCCAGCCCAGAGCCGACAAACCGTTCACCATCGTTGTATGGCTGTCAGTACCGACAAGAGTGTCAGGGAAGGCGTAATCGCCGTGATGGCCTTTAGCATTCCAAACGGTTTTACCCAAGTATTCTAAATTGACTTGGTGGCAAATACCTGTGCCCGGAGGTACCACACGGAAGTTGTGGAAAGCACGCTGCCCCCACTTCAAGAACACATAGCGTTCGTGATTGCGATGGAATTCCATTTTTACGTTTTCATCAAAGGATGCTGGCGTTGCAAATGAATCCACCATCACCGAGTGATCGATGACCAGATCGACTGGTACCAGAGGATTGATCTTTGTGGGATCGCCCCCCAAAGATTTCATCGCGTCTCTCATCGCTGCTAAGTCCACTACGGCTGGAACGCCGGTGAAGTCTTGCATCAGCACGCGGGCTGGGAAAAAGGAAATTTCGCGAGTCAGAGATTCCTTGCTGAGACTGAGAAGTGAATCAATATCTTCCTTCGTCACATGAACACCATCTTCGTGTCTCAAGAGGTTTTCAAGAAGCACGCGCAGTGAATTTGGCAGGCGTTTTAAGTTCGGGTGCGAAATCTTTTTTTGATTAAAGATGGTGTATTCTGTCGCACCGACTTTGAGTTTGTCTTTTGTTTTAAAACTGTCTTTTGATTGTACAAGCATGAGGGAATCCTCCGCTCTTAATTCCACTCCTCACGAAGGATTTTATCAAGCCAAAATGCCCCGATCTGGGTTTTCACATCCGAGACCTTTCCCTCGCGCACTAACTGTATGAGATCCTTGGGATTCATCTCAACAACTTCAAGAAACTCGCCGTGATCTAACTTTTGCTCAGTCTTGCTAAGATTCTTTGCCAAGTACAAGTCGATATGTTCGTCGGAATAACCAATGACAGGATGAATTGTTGTCAGCAGCTGCAATTCGCCAGCTTGATATCCCACTTCTTCCACAAGTTCACGTTGAGCCGTCAAAAGACTGCTTTCACCGTTATCACGCTTGCCAGCCGGAAACTCCAGCATGACTTGCTTAACCGCATGGCGATATTGATGAACCATCACCACATTTCCATTCGGCAAAAGCGGAATCATCATGGCAGCACCTGGATGGGTAATATACTCGCGCGTATAGATGCGGCCATCGGGAGCTTGAACTTGATCCTGCTCCACTTTCAAAAAACGGCCTTTAAAGATTTGTTTCGATGACAGAGTTTTTTCTTCCAAGTGCTTCATGGCAATAGAATGGCACGCCGGACTTAGGTAGGTCAAAGTCCGAAAACTAGAAAGGCTCCCATCGGGAGCCTTTCATTTATTTTCTATTTCCTGAATCCACACATGGGACGCCTGGATCTTCCAAGGCACAGGTAAAGTCCGTTTTTCCATCGTAGGATTTAATCACTCCCACCCATTTTTCACTGCGGTCTTTTTCCATCACCAGGTATCCATGATCTGACGGAAATACATTGTATCCCGCAGGAATCATTTTACGAGTTTCATCATTGTAGTAGTCCAAAGCTGTTCCGCTTTCACCAACCACCACGTGAGTCGGATGATCTCCCGCCGTTGAAATTTGGAAGTTGTGAATGTGACCGGCAAAAACCAATTTCACTTTTTTAGGAAGTGGAATCTCTTTAGCAATCATTTGCATATTGGCGTTCACTGAAACCACTCCCGCCGGACCATTCCAGATAGGAGCCAAGCCCCAGATTGGACGATGAGTGAGCAACCACACTTCTTTCTCTGGACGAGATTTGATGGTCTCAACCATTTTCTTCCAACGCTCACGCACTTCCTTCACATCCGTACTTTTTGCATCCATCGGACGATCATCAAATGAAGCATTGTCGAAATTCACGAACAGAATGCCGCCCATGCTTGTGTAGCGCGTGTCTTGAGCCACAGGACATACTTCTTCACCTAGCGGAGTTAACATTTTACTGAAGCCCTCATGAGCACGCTTACAGTCTTCGTGATTGCCACGAACAAAGATCCACGGTTTTACCTTTAATAGACTTGCCGCCGGACCAAAGAAATCCGCTTCCCACGGCTTATAGCCGTAACCAAGATTTCCCATAAACGGAGCACACTTTGCGGGATCTGTGCACGTCTCGCGATAATGATAGTCACCGACGTGAATGATCAGATCGGCATTTTCCTTTTCTACTGAGCGAACCACACGGGCAAATGGCCATTCCATTTCGTCGTTACAGTTTTGCACGTAGTTGCCTTTCAAGCGGCAACCTGTATCACCCATGATAACAATTCTTTTCGGCTTTTCTGGAATCACGATGTGGCTGATAGAACTTTGAACCTCTACCGTGTTTTCTGGAAGATTTGCTTCACAGATAACGGCATCATCAAATTTCTTTTCGTTCATAGGCAAACCAAAATCGGTCACCGCATTGGCTCTTTTTACTCGAACCACATCGCAACGGCCACCCACTGGATGAATGGTGCGCACGAAAGAGTTCTGCGCATCCGCCAAGCCCACATAGGTCAAGCCCTCTGTGGACGTACTCACTTTCTGAGTCGCACAGCCCACCAATAAACCAACACTCACGAACCCTAGAAACAACGAACGAAACATCACTAGTTACCTTCTGATTTCGAATTTGCTTTTTGCTGACTAAGCTCCAACTGGCAGACTTTTACTTTCGTTTCGTATTCGTCTTGGCGATTCAACAAAGTTGCTTTGTAACCCTTGAATCTCTCGATACGATCGCGCAAACCTTCTTCAGTCACACCGACAATCGATTTTTTGTTTTCGATACCGATCTTAGAAAAATCTTCTTCAGAAGTTACATACACGCGAGACTCGGTCCAACGCATTTTACCGTCGCCCCCACTTTTCACATCGCCCATTTGAATGCGACAATCACGAAGCACACCGTACAAGCCACGGTTGTCGAGGTAACGAGGTCCACCGAAAACTTTCGCTTCCAGATCATAAACGTCATTTTCCAGGGTGCGCAGCTCTTCGTTCATTTGAACTTTACGTTGGTAAACCATATCGCCATCTTTCACGCCGATTTGACCACTGCCAACAGGAGCAGGCATTTCAATTTCCGTATCAATTTTTTCTGCTTTGTTTTTGTTAGACGCACAAGAGATCAAAGAAAGACCAAGGAACGCCAATAGAACTAAACGCATAAAGACTCCTCCACTATAAAGAAGAGCCTAGGAGCATTCAGAGTACGGGTCAAAAGGTGCCTGCTTCTTTTTTTGCGGAACATTGAGTCGCAAAAAAAGAAGCAGGCACCTTTTAGCTGATTGTGACCCAGTCACATTGGCCGTCTTTGATGCGGAAAACTTTGACGTGGTCTTCAAACCACGAACCGAGGTTTACAGAGCGAACTTTTTGTCCGTTAACAGAGACCATCGTATCGTCGAAGACATGCATATGGCCCGAGATGATAACGTCGAATGCGCCCTCTCTATAAACGCGCTCCGCGTGATTGCGAATCATGGCGATCAGCTGCTCTTCGTTACGCGTGCGATAGTCACCGCTGCGAGCCCGAGATTTCTTGCTGGCGCGATTGCCAAGATAAGCCCAAAAACGTCCTGGAAAAACATCTTTGAGAGGCTTAATCCATGGATTGCGAATTAAGGCGCGGTATTTCAAGTACTTGATGTCATTGAGGTTGATCAGATCCCCGTGCTCTACCCTGACGCGTAAACCGTCAATATTGTAGTATTGAGCTTCAACGAAAACTTCAACGCCTAACTTCTTTTGGAAATATCCCTCGATATGAACATCATGATTGCCTTCGATATAAGTGATACGGGCGCCGGCTTGGCGCAGATCCTTCAGGGCCTTCATCAAATCAGGAAATTGATTGGCGAAGTACTGTGAATCACCGATCCACAAGTCGAAGATATCTCCCAACATGAACAAATGAATTTGCTGAGGGTTTTTCTCCAGCAAAGAACGCAAAAAGCGCAACAGGATTTGCCCGTTGCGCTCTTCAGCGGTTTTTATGTGAATGTCGGAAATGAACCAAGCTTCCACTAGTCTTGTTTCAAATCAAAACCTTGTTTCTTGCGAATGAACGCTGGAACTTCCAAGTTTTGAGAAGAAAATGGCGAGCTCAATACTTCGCGAGCCATGCGACGAGCTTCATCCAATGATTGTTGCTCATGGTCTACGTTCATAGACAATTGCTCAGGATTGTTGTGACGAGCTTTCAAGTCTTGGCTTTCTTTAAAAGCGCGCGCTTTTGCCAACAACAAATCACGAGGAGAAACACCTGATTCAACTTGAGGTTGGATCGGAGTTGCAACTTCTTGCTGAGCTTGCACAGGAACTTGCGGCATCACGTTTTGAGCTGCTTGTTGAGCAACTTGCGGTGTCACAGCAGCTACTGGCGGAGTAACAACAGTTTCAGTTACCTGTTGCTGGGGTAACCCCGGAGTGACCGGAACTTCCACTTGCTGATAAGTGTAGTTCATCACTTGGGACTGCACTGCCGCGATTGGCGGAAGTTCAACCTGAGGTGCTTGTGGCATCGCAGGCATAGTTGGCATTGCTGGCATTTGGAATTGAGGCATTTGCGGCATAGCTGGCATTTGTGGCATCTGAGGCATTTGCATGCCCATACCCATATTCATATTCATGTTTGGCATGTTGTTCATACCGAACTGAGCTGCATTTTGGTTCAAGAAATTTTGCATTTGGTTAACTTGAGCCATGTCGTTCACAAGTTTAACTTCGTGAGCATCAAAACCTGTTGCGATAACTGTTACGCGAACTTCTTCACCCATAGATTCGTCGATAACCGCACCGAAGATAATTTCTGCATCTTCATGAGCTGCTTCAGTGATCAATGTCGTCGCTTCGTTCACTTCATATAGAGACAATTCAGAACCACCCGTGATGTTAACGATGATGCCAGTTGCGCCATCAATTTTAACATTCTCAAGAAGTGGAGAAGAGATCGCTGCAGTTGCAGCTTCTACGGCGCGGTTGTCACCTTTCGCAGAACCAGTACCCATGATCGCGATACCTTTAGAAGACATAACTGTACGGATGTCAGCGAAGTCCAAGTTGATCAAACCACGGATGTTGATCAAATCAGAGATACCTTTAACCGCTTGAAGAAGAACTTCGTCCGCTTTTTTGAAAGTATCCAATAGAGGAGTTTTTTCAGCAGCGATCGTCAAAAGTTTTTGGTTCGGGATCACGATCAATGTATCAACATTGTCTTTAAGTTCTTGAAGACCCGCATCAGCGTGTTTGCTGCGTTTTTTACCTTCGAACATGAATGGCTTAGTCACTACACCGATAGTCAAAGCGCCCAATTCGCGAGCGATTTTTGCTACGATTGGAGCACCACCAGTACCCGTACCGCCGCCCATACCAGCAGTTACGAATACCATGTCTGAACCTTCAAGTTTTTCTACGATTTCATTGTAAGATTCAATCGCAGCGCGACGGCCTACGTCTGGATTTGCACCAGCGCCAAGACCTTTCGTCAAATCAAGACCCAATTGGATTTTGTTCGACGCTTTATTTGCATTCAATGCTTGGATATCTGTGTTGGCAACGATGAACTCTACACCGCTCATTTCTGAAGCGATCATTGTCGAAACCGCGTTGCTACCGCCACCGCCTACGCCGACAACTTTAATATTTGCACCGATATTGATATTTTCTTCCAACTCAAACATTTGTCCCTCCTCGACAGAAGTTTATATACAGAGGCCTCCAGCCCCCACCGAGTAAATCTTTAAAAACTAAAATACCTTTTCGAACATTTCCTTAAGACGCTTCGTCAAGCCATTCAAGGACTCGCCGATGTTAATCTCAAGGTCTTGCGAGTTATGGTGACCCATCATCAAATCTTTTCTTTGCGACAAACCATACTGCAAAAGACCAACTGCTGCTGAGAACTCACCTGATTTCACAACATCAGTCAGACCACCGATTTCCAGAGGCGCACCTCTGCGAACCGGAATATCAAAAATAAACTCACCCATCTCAATCAAACCGTCGAGCTGGCTTGCACCGCCCGTCAGCACGATACCTGAACCCAACATCGGCATAACACCGCTCATGCGGATATCATTCGCGATAAGGTTCAAAGTCTCTTCAGCACGAGCTTCAATAACGTCCGCAAGATCCTTACGAGGGATCACGCGAGCTTTACGTCCGCCCACACCTTCAACTTCGATAGTCTCATTTTCATTAACCATGGACGCCATAGCGCAACCATGTTTTTTCTTAAGTACTTCCGCCGCGAACTGTGGAGTTCTTAAACCCACCGCCACGTCGTGTGTAAAGTGCGAGCCACCCACTGGAATAATAGAAGAGTGAGCTACGCTGCCGTTTACAAAGTAAAGAGCGTTGCAAGTACCGCCACCCATATCAACAACCACAACGCCCAAGTTTTTCTCGTCATTAGAGATAACTGCTGTTGAAGATGCCAATTGAGACAGAACGAGGCCGGCGATTTTCAATCCTGCTTTTTCAACACATTTCACAGTGTTGTTCACCGCAGATTGGCTGCCCGTTACGATATGAACTTGCGCTTCCAAGCGAATGCCTGACATGCCAACTGGATCCGTGATCCCGTCTTGGCCGTCGACTTTGAATTCTCTTGGAAGGATATGCAAAACAGTGCGATCCGTAGGAACAGCGACAGCTTTTGCTGCCTCAATCACGCGGTCAATTTCAGACGGCGTCACTTCGCGATTCTTGATCGCGACCATTCCTTTTGAATCAAATGAAGAGATATGTGTGCCAGATACGCCGACCCAAACTTCGGATACGGAGTAGCCTGACATTAATTCAGCTTCTTCTTTTGCTTTTTTAATTGAATCAGTGGTCGCTTCAATATTAACGACGACACCTTGGCGGATGCCTGTATTAGGAGCTGTACCAACTCCCGCGACTTCGATTTTTCCCTCTGGATTGACTGTTCCGATAACGAAACAAACTTTGGTAGAACCAATATCTAAACCAGCCAATACCGGAGCTTTCGGTTTTGATGTACTCATCCTTAAGTCCTCGCGGATGCCTAAACTAGTAGCAAACTTCTGGAAAGACCGACGAACAAAATCATTTTATTCGATTTGAGTCGAACGCGAGCTCGACTTTAGATGGTCTTCCAGACTTAAGCTTAGGGATCCTTACGCAACCTGACAAGGACTTTCTTTGACAGATTCGCATCTATGACGCGCGCGTCAAATTGGCGATTCTCGAGATAATCAACGACTTTACTCACACGTGCAGCTTTCAAAGCGACTTGATCATCACCGATTTTCACTTGAATTCCGGATTTGATCATCGTCATCCAAAAGCCTTCTTTTCCGTCATAACGAATTTCAGAAATCGTTTTACGGCTGAACTTTCCATCGGCAGGAATTTCTTCGATCACTTCCACTGCTTTTTTTCTAAGCTCATTTTTCGCGGCGAAATTATCGCCTTCAAGGATTGCAACATCGGGAGCTTGCTTTGCTTCCACCGGCGCCAAGAAACTTCCATCCTTGATAATCGGCAAAAGTTTTCCAGCCTTACCCATATATAGAAGCTTCACTTCATAGGGTTTTACTTTGAGTGATAGCGTCGCCGGCCAAGAGCGCGAGATCATCGCACTCTCGATCCAATCAAATTCTTTGGCTTCTTTAGAGACCGTCTTAAGTTTGATATTCCAAAGAGAAACGTCTTTATATTTCGCAAGGGCCGCTTCTAAAGCATCAACATTCGGTTTCAAGAATTGCTCTTGCCCCGCTGAAGGATTCTCCAACACGACTTCAATTCTTTGAATATTAAAAAAACCATTTTTATTCAGATAGAAAAGAGTTCCAGCCAAAGAAGCAGGCAAAATGATGAAACCAAAAATAAGTTTTATAACCAGCTTCTTCACAACAAAAACACTCCACAGACCAAGACGAACCTATGTACTAAAGCCTATCAATAATAATTCGGTCAATGAACCACTCTGCGTACTCTAAGGAAAAACCAGGACCAAGGATGGGGCATTCTCCTCCTCCCCGGGAAGAATTGTTACAAACTTGAAGGTTGAGCTATATAGTTACGCCCCCCTCCACCGATAGGTGTACCGCTATGAAATTTGGAACAAAAATCATTCTTAATATCGCAGTATCCAGTCTTGTGTGCACACTTGCCGCAGTGGCAATTTCATCATCCAAGATCCACCTTCAAGGGCGTACGCAACTGGTAGAAAAGTCCCAAGCGATTCTATCGCGTCTGGAGGCGATTCGTTCTTACATCGCAACTCAAGGTGGCCTCGAGGATGATATTGCTTTAGCGACTTCCAGGTACCCAGATGGAAAACTTCCCGAAGAATTCCAAAGTCGCATTCTTCATAAGGTTCCTATTTTCGCTTCGATCAAAGTGGGTTTTGCCGATTCACAAAAAGATAACTATACGTTCCGCGTATTTTCGAAAGAACCTCGTCGCACTGAAAACAAGGCCTCTCTTTCTGAAGAAGAAATCTTAAAACGCTTCGATGCAGATCCAGCCTTGAAAGAAATCGTTGAAGGCGACGACCACAAAGTCACAGTATACCGTCCCGTTCGTCTTTCTGAAGCACAAGGTTGTTTGCTTTGCCATGGTGACCCTGCAAATTCACCTTGGAAAAACGGCAAAGACATTTTGGGCTTCCCAATGGAGAATTGGAAAGACAACCGACTTCACGGCGTCTTTGCTGTGACCTCGACAACGTCAGAAGTTAAAGCAGCTGCAAATGGCGCTTCCATTTCTATCTTAGGATGGACGACACTCATCTCTGCAATGATCTTAGCGATCTCTTATCTATTCTTGCGCAAACCTCTGAGCAATCTCCTGGCAGCCATCAGCCAATTGAATACAGCAGGTACACAAGTTTCCACAACCAGCTCTGAGATTTTGGCTTCCAGTCAAAATCTAACACAGTCTTCTGTTAAAGCTGCCGCCTCTATTGAAGAAACCTCTGCATCCACAGAAGAAATCTCCAGCATGGTGAAACGAAATAGCGAACATGCCGCTCAGGCCATGGATCTTGCAAAGAAAGCTTCAGAAAAAGCTCATATCGGCGAGCAAGAAGTTCGTAAACTGACGACCTCTATGGAAGATATCTCTGCAAGCTCTAAGAAAATCGAAGAGATCATCACGGTGATCGACGACATCGCCTTCCAAACGAACTTACTGGCATTGAATGCTTCCGTTGAAGCCGCTCGCGCTGGCGATCACGGTAAAGGCTTCGCAGTTGTTGCTGAAGCAGTTCGCAGCTTGGCGCAAAGAAGTGCGACTTCTGCAAAAGAAATTTCCAATTTAATTAATGAAAGTACTCAAAAAGTTGAACACGGTCATGAAGTGGTTCGTTCCAGCGAAGCCTCCTTAAAAGAGATCGTGATGACGATTGAGCAGCTTTCAAACCTGAACACGGAGATCTCGACAGCAAGTGCTGAACAAGAACTCGGCGTTGGACAAATCAACCAAGCGTTGTCTGAGATGGAAAAGATCACGCAAAACAACTCCGCCTCAGCAGAAGAATGTTCTGCTGCCTCTGAAGAGTTGAACAATCAGTCACAAGTAATGAAGACGGTCGTAGAAAACCTCACGAAGCTGGTTGCGGGATAGCCTTTGTAAACCTTACATGAGGCCCATTTCTGACCTCACTTTGAGGTCAGATCGTTAGCGAAAAACCATGAGACGGGCTATACCCGTCTCATGCAAAAAGACAAAGATTCAAACCTAGAACAATTTCGCGGAGCTCTTCAAAGAGAATTCATCGAGCGCGCACAAAAGAATCCAGCCTACTCGCTGCGAGCTTTTGCTAAGAATCTCGGAATTGATCAATCTTTCCTTTCTAAGGTTCTTAAAGGTCAGCGTCCCATTACGGCAAATCTGGTTGCGACCATCGGCCCCAAGCTGGGCCTAAAACCCCAACAGGTTAAGAAACTCTTCACCGCTGGCACTGCGGCCATGCCTAACTTCCTTTCTCTGACTGACGATGAGTTCGATCATCTTTCTGAATGGCATCACTTCGCAATTCTGGAGCTTTCAAAAACAGAGAGCTTCGATCCGTCACCTAAAAAAATCGCTCAAAGACTTGGGCTGCATATTGAAGAAGTTCGCGCCGCCCTTTCACGTCTTGAGAGATTGGGTTTTGTTCGAATTGTGGATGGTAAGTTTCAAGTTCTTGCACCGAATACCACATGGACTAATACATCGACTTCATCAGAAGCGCGCCGGCAGTTCCAAAAGAAACTGCTCACGAAAGGCTTGGAGGCCATTGAGGACACTCCATTTGATCTTCGTGAAAACGGCTCCCTGACTGTGGCTATCAATAAAAAGCGACTTCCTGAATTTAAAGAAAAACTAAGACTCATGAGAAAAGAACTGGCCGACTTTTTTCAAGAGGACAACGAACCGGGACTTGATGAGGTTTATCAACTCACGGTGGCACTCTTTCCTTTAACTAAAATTAAAAATGAAAAACATGGAGTAGAACAATGAAACTAAAAGCACTATGCGCTTTAATTATTTTGACTGCGGCAACTCAAGCACATGCCAAATGGTTTTTCGGTGGCCACGATGGCAATGGCGGCGGCGGCTTCTGCAATCAAGGCGTATGCAAAACGGCAGCTGAAGCCGGCATTCAAATCAAAGGCGACTCGCAAAATCCGAGTTACTGGATTTTACCGGGAGACGTCATTCAACAAGTGGAAGGCATTATCTCGGCTCTTCCATTTGGCCAAACGTATTTAAAAACAAAAACATTCGCAACGCCATCAACCTTCGTTGTTGCAGAGTCATTTAATTGGAATGCAATGAGAAGAATCAAAAATGACTATAAAGAGGTGATGGCGAAGAATAATTTTGCGAAGCCATCAGGTGAATTGGAGATTTTTGCCATCTCCGACTCTCGGTACACATATCTTTTACCTTCATTCTTTAAACTGAATAGCCGCCAAAAAGCCCTTATTCTGATTCATGAAGGAAATATCCGCGCAGGCCTTTCTTTGGCCAAGACTTTGGAGTTCGATAGCCTGTTGCTGAATTACTTGCAGGACCGCCAAGGAAACAATTTCGACTATCCAAGATTCCTTGGATCGCTTCAAGATATTGTAAGTCCCCGCGGAAGAGATTTGAACGACGATGCTAAAGTATTTGCGGCATTGGTCGATCACATCACAACAAAGTCAGGAAGAAATTTGTCCCTCGCGAATTTTAGAGATGACGGATACGACAATCTCAGTTTTTATCCAGATTCTCTTGCTGAAGTAGGTCGACTTGCCGTTGCTAAATCTGCAAGTGTCTTTGGCCCTCGTTTTTCAAAGATGTTTGGAGCTGCCCAAATGAGCCTCTTCCTCTCACATGGAGATTACTATAAATACGATGCCACTTCGATTTGCAAAGGTTTGGAATCAAAACCCGGTTTTCAAAAATGGCCTCTAGTGCTCGTAGAAAGTAAATCCGTTGTCGCTGCCGTTAATTGCGGACTGAAGTATAAAGACGGATACTATGGCGCCTTGAAGCTCGTCATAAACTATATTGATTTTGGAAATATCAAAGAATAGCAAAATAGAAAAAGCCGGGGTAACCCGGCTTCTTCTTACGCACTATTGCTACCTCAAAAATCCCAGGAAGGGATTTTTTCGCGGAAGCCCCGAAGGGGGCAGGAGCCCGAAACAAAAGTGTGTCCGTACCTTTTCACGTACTTACTCCACCTATTCCAAAAACCTGGTAGCCCAGAAACATCGTGTCAGTTCTATTTTTTTAATACTTGTTTGCTTGACGGGTTTTCTTGATTTTTAAAATCGCCTATACTCGTTGCTTTATATATAGACGTTACCGTTCTCCCCTCTCTGGAAATCTCCTTCGCCAGAGGCGGTAATGAGCAAATAGACGCTGCCACTATTGCGTTCAGCTTGAATATCCACACTGAAAATATCCTTAAAAATCGATAAATAAAACCCATGATAGAACTCCTCCTGTGGAGGCTTCAGATGAATCTATCTAAAATTTCAAATGACGAACTTATTGGCCGCTTGGAAACTCTTTGCGCGAACGAACGCAAGATTACCCATCTAATCTTGTGGCATATTATTGAAGTAGAAACACGTGGGTTACATTTAGATATGGGTTTTGATTCAATGTATTCTTATCTAACCAAGAAGCTCGGCTACAGCGAAGATGCTGCTTATCGCCGAATTTCTGCTGCTCGTGTCTTGAAAAAAGCCCCAGAGATTTCCGAAAAAATCGAAAATGGAACTATTACTC
>JAGIAF010000001.1:0-3807 GCA_017745015.1 Bdellovibrio sp.
ATCAAAAAAAAAGACAAAAAATCCTTTGGATACGGGCTCTTATCCGTTATAGTGAACCCATGACACCAGGATGGAAACAACAAGTCCACACAGTAGGACAACTTGCAGGATGCATGATCTTAACGGGCCTTTTGGGCTCTTGTTCAAGCTTTCATACTCCGCTTTCGCGCGAGATTATGACTTCGGGCTCTAATTATAACGCACGTAACACAGCTTCAGATCAACCGTTGTCTATTAACAACGACCCGATGACATTTGATTGGCCGGTGGATAGCGCACGTATGACTCGTGGCTTTCTTCCCAACAAGCGCAGACCTCATTTGGGTATTGATTTAGCAGCTCCTAAAGGAACAGCTATATTAGCCTCTCAGGGCGGCACGATCATCTACACAGGTCGTGAGTTCAAGGGCTACGGAAAAATGGTTCTAATCGAGTCTGGCGACGGTTGGGCGACTTTATATGCCCACTTCGACAAGATCTTGGTGGCTGAAGGCCAGCGCGTTCATAAAGGCGAGATCATCGGAGAGATGGGACGCACAGGACGAGCAACCGGAGTTCACTTGCACTTTGAGATCCGCAAGAACCGCGGACCGATTGATCCTCTTCCTCTGCTTCCGAAAGCTACGGCACAACTTTAAAAATACAAAAGGAGGGATAAACCCTCCTTTTTTTATTCTCGTTCACTCACCGCTTTACGATGAACTTACGTCTAAAATAAAAAAGGCAGCCTTTCTGGGGCTGCCTTTTAAGCACTAAACGTATCCGCCTTCGCCAAGGCTTCGGCGGATTTTCTAATCACTGCGTGATTAGAACACGTTGATAGTCGCGCTCATACCTACGTTTGTAGTATCAGCTTTCATGTACTCTGGTGCGAACTGGAAGTTCGGGTACAAGTAGATATCACGAGAAACTGCGATACCAAGACCCACAGATTGAGTCCACATGTTGTGGTAGAAAGAATCTGCAGCGTCGTCACGGTAGTGATCGAATACTGCTGGGCGGAATACAGTTCTGAAAGAGAACATGTCGTTGAATGCGTACTCGATGAATGGGTACAAACCGATAGTGTAGTCTGTACGGCCACCTTCTACGTTAGAAAGAGTATCTGTTGCTTCAGCACCATCTTTGAAGAAAGTGTAGTCCAAAGACAAAGACAAACCTGGCTGCCAGTTTGTGTTAGGGATTTCACCCAAAACAGTCCAACCGAAAGAAGTACCTGCTACGTAGTTTGCGTTCGTGTAAGCTGGGCGAGTTTCCCAAGAACCAGACGCGCTGATAGATTGTTGCAAGTTCCAAGCACGGAAAGAACGAGACCAAGAAACATACGGATTAGAAACGTATGATTTTCTGTTAGAGTTTTCGTTCATTGTTTCTTCAGTGTTGTTTTGAAGCGGAGTCAAAACAGTCAAACCAGAACCAACACGTAGAGAGTCACGAGTGCTCAAACGGTATGCTACTGCGAAATCAAGACCGAAAGAGGCGCTTGAGTCTTGAGAAGAAACACCAGCGTAGTTTGGACGAACTGGGCCCAATGGTTCTACAAGGTTACCACCGTTGTAAGCCATATCCATAGAGATAGACCATTTAGATTTAGAACCAGATTCCGCACGCATTTTCGCGTTCGTGATCTCGTTATCCAAATCACCTACTTGTTCATCTTTTTTCTGAACATCAGTAACTTTAACAGTGCTTGTGTTAGCACTTTGGTTGTTTTCTTTTTTGTCCTCTGCGCGTGCATTCACAGACGCTGCCATGGACGCTGCCAAAACTAGTGATACTAGAACTTGTTTCTTCACTGTTTTAATCCTTCCCCTAAGGTTATTTTGTTTTCGTTTAAAATTCTTAATATATTTTCAAAATACAAACTCCGTCGAATTGACAAGATCCTCTGGAGTCAGAATGGTCCCAAAATGGAGCCACTCAGCTATAAAGCAAACAAGGTGCCAGCACTTTGGTCCTGAATCAACACCAATTCTTAACGAAATCTTAAATTGTTTCGCGGACAAGACGCATTGAAGCCTAAAAATTAAGCAGCTCGTTTTAGGGGTAAAAAGTTAGGAACAGTCGGTTTACGAGCACTGCTGCTACGTGTAAGTTCTTCAGCGAAAGTTGCAATGTCACAACTTGTGGGCCTCTTCCCCCTTCCGCATAATTTTAAAAAAAGGGGGAACTTCTCCGAATGACAATACAAAATGAAATTTACAAAGAGACTGAGTTTCTTCATGAGATCGGCGTGAATTTAAATGCGGCCCTCTTTATTATTGATCGCCTGATTGAAGAAATTAAGGAAGAGGAAGGTCGATTGGAAACAGATTCCGAAACGGAAAAGCTTTTTCATCACCTCGCAACTTACCTGAATAAAATTGATCGCACGGTGAAAAGTCGTCGTGGTCATCTGTCTGAAATTTTAGAAGAAGAAAGAAGATCCGAGAAAGCGCGCACTCAACAACAACGCTCTCTTTAAATAAGAAAGGGAGCCGGCGGCTCCCTTTGCGAGATCATTTGCTCTTTCAATAGAGCCGATAACCAGTAACTTTGATTATCGCGATCTCGTCTCACACACAGTATCTCTGGGCTTGCCCTCTCTCGCAAGTCGAGAAGGAGTCCTGAATGTCGATGGGGAGTAACATAGGTCTTGTTCTATCTGGTGGCGGTGCCCGCGCGGCTTACCAAGCCGGTGTTTTGGTAGCGATTGCAGATATTTGCAAAGAGCTGCGAATCAACAATCCATTCGACATTTATACAGGCGTGTCTGCTGGGGCAATAAACGCAAGTATTCTGGCAACTCACGCGGATGGTTTTGATGATTCTAGTCGCCATCTTCATTCACTTTGGTCGCAGGTAAAGAGTGAGGATGTTTTCATTAGCAATGCACTTTCATTGGCGGTGGGTGGAATGCATTGGCTTGCAGATTTATCTTTAGGAGGCATGACGAAACCTCCGGGCAAATCACTGCTGAACACTTCTCCCCTGCGAGATTTGATTTTAAAGCATTGTGATTTCGAGAATATTCAAAAGAAAATCGACAACGGCGTGATTCGCGGCTTCGGCGTTTCCGCTTTGGACTTTCACACTTCATCAACGGTCACATTCATTCAAGGCATCGAGGAGGTACCTGTATGGGAACGAGTACGACGACAAGGACAGAAAGCGAAAATCACAGTGGATCACATTATGGCATCCGCCGCTATACCCGTACTTTTTCCACCTATCGCCGTTGGCGATCACTATTACGGGGACGGCTCGATTCGGAACTACAGTCCATGCGGTCCCGCCATCTACATGGGAGCCGAGCGCATTCTTGCCATTGGTGTTCGCCGCCGTCAGGACAAGTGCTTTACTTCTCACGAAACAGCCCCCTTGGAAGCACCGAGTGTGGCCCGCGTGGCGAGTATTCTCTTACATGCGATCATGAGCGATGGGATCGAGTTTGATATGGAGCGAATCGAGAGAATTAACTTAGGTCTATCGAAGCTTTCTACTCGACAGATCAAAGATCTCTCCGTGCGCCCGATTCAAGCTTTGTGGATTTCACCCTCACGGGACTTTTCTGAAATTGCATCTAGCTATGTGGGCGAATTGCCGCGTATGATTCGCTATCTTTTGCGCGGCTTGGGCGAACTGGATGAATCCTCAGAACTGACAAGCTTCTTATTGTTTGAAAAGAAGTACTGCGAAACTTTGATGGAGATTGGCTTTGAAGATGCTCAAACTCGCAAAGCAGATATCCTGGCCTTCCTCTGCGGAGAACATCGCGTGTCAACCTCCGCAGATATTCCGCCCACTTAGATTTCGACTTGGATACCT
>JAGIAF010000001.1:3817-36886 GCA_017745015.1 Bdellovibrio sp.
GATCACCTGATTGGGTGGGATACGGAAGAAGGCTGTTGGCCGTTGGGCGTTTTTCGCCATCACCGCAAACAGACGCTCACGCCAGTGGGACATATGAGGTTCGTCGGGACGGGAAGGTCCTTTCGTCGCGATGATCGTTTCACGGCCCAACACGAACGTGGTTTCATTCACGTTAAAGTTAATATCTTTCTGACGGCAAGCCTCGAGGATGTGTTTCATCTTCGGAGTTTCCATAAAGCCGTAATAAGCCAAGATACGGTAGAAATTTGGAATGATCTCTTGGATGGAGATATTATCTTTCTTCGACACAAAAGGAACTTCACGCGTTTGAATCGTGAGAATCGCAATACGTTGATGTAAAACTTTATTGTGTTTCAAATTATGTAACATCGGCGCCGGCACACCCCAAGGATCTCCGGACATATAGATCGCTGTTCCTGGAACACGGATTGGCGGTTCACGCAGAAGCTTTAAGAAGAATTCTTCTGTTGGCATTGAACGCTCTTTCAAGCGACGGAAAAGAACCTGACGGCCTTTTTGCCATGTCGTCATCAAAAGATAAATCACCGCACCGACGATCAACGGAACCCAACCACCGTGAGGGATCTTGTGAATATTTGCCCCAAAGAATGCCGCATCTACGATCAAGAAAGAACCAAAGATGCCAGCCGCTTTCAAGAAGCTCCAATTCCACTTCTGACGAGCGACTTCATAAGCAAGGATGGTTGTAATAACCATGGTTCCAGTTACGGCGATACCGTATGCCGCTGCCAAGTTACTTGAGCTCTTGAACGTCAACACCAACCAGATCACACCAATGAACATCGCCCAGTTCACAGCCGGAATATAGATCTGACCGATCTCTTGGCTGGAAGTATGAACGATATTAATACGTGGACAGAAACCCAACTGGATCGCCTGGCGCGTGATAGAGAATACACCCGTGATCAACGCTTGGGATGCGATCACAGTCGCCATCGTTGAAAGCGCAACCAACGGCAAGACCGCCCATTTTGGCGCCAACATATAAAACGGATTAGAGATTGCTTCCGGATTTGAAAGCAACAAGGCGCCTTGGCCGAAGTAGTTCAAAGCCAAAGCTGGCAATGCCACAAAGAACCAAGCAAGACGGATCGGCTTTTTACCAAAGTGACCCATGTCTGCATAAAGTGCTTCACCACCGGTAACCACAAGGACTACGGAACCTAAAACCAAGAAGCCGTGCATGCCGTTACGGAAGAAGAATTCCAAGGCGTGATGCGGATAGAGCGCCTCAAAGATATGGGGATTCAACGAGATTCCATTGAATCCAAGGAGCGCCAAGGTGGAAAACCAAATCAAAAGAATCGGACCAAAGATCACACCGATACGACCCGTTCCGTATCTTTGCATCAAGAAGAGCGCATTCATCACAAAGATTGTAAGCGGAATAATATAGGGCTCAAATTGTGGCGTGACGATGGAGAGACCTTCCATTGCGGAGAGAACAGAAATGGCTGGCGTAATTACACCGTCACCATAGAGCAAGGCCGCACCAAACAAACCGATGATGGTCATGATCCAACGGCGATGAGTGATGTCTTTCGTGTGCTGACTGCGAACCGCCAATGCCATCAACGAAAGGATGCCGCCCTCACCTTTATTGTCTGCGCGCATGACAAAGGCCATGTACTTGATGCAGATCACGACGATCAACGTCCAAAAAATCAAAGAGAGAATACCAATAACGTTCTCGGGTGTCGGCATCAGTCCATACTCGCCACCAAAACACTCGCGAAGAGAATACAGCGGACTCGTCCCGATATCTCCGAAAACGACACCCAAAGCTGCGAGAGACAACATCATTAAGTTGGAATTGCGACCATGGTCTTGGGATTCGATAAAAGGACTCCAGTTGTATTTTGAGTCCTAAGCTTATGAAATTAGGAATGTCTTGTCAGCTTAAGGGACAATTTATGACGCAGGCCTTCACATTACGCGAACTTCAGTTGCCTTGTTTTTGTGCCTTATCGGAAAATAGAGGGTGAGCTAGGAAAGGAAACTTATGTTTCGCACCGGACCTCAAAAGTTGATGCACTCGAAATGGTTGTTGGCAGCCTTGATCCTTCTCGGACTTGCTTATTTCGAAGGCCGCCTTAACCAAAAGACACTCGCGGATAACCGCGAGCCCAGTTCTACTTCTTTGACGCGATAACTGAATTAGCGTCGAGTTTAAAGGCTGAAAGCGCTTGAACAAAGTTGCGGAAGCCCATTGTCTGCTTCGTCAAAAGCTGCTTGATCATTTCGTCTTGCGGCTCCCCTTCAGCGTTCAAAACTTTCCCCGCATTCATAATAAACACGCGCTCTGGATAGATAAAGGCGTTGCGATAGCCAAAGATCTGTTGCAAGTGTTCAACTGGACGAAGCCCGCCAAACATACCTGCGCTCAAACCTACAAAACAAACCGGACGGAACTCAAATGAATCTGGAAACTTCATGTGATCGATGAAGTATTTCAAAGCGCCCGGCATGGAACCATTGTATTCCGGGCAAACGACGATCAAGCCTTCGCTATGAACGACTTTATCCAAATACACTTGCAAGCCTTCGTGAGTCTTACCGTAGTGAGGACCGCCGGAGTGAAGTTGCTCCTTCACTTGTGCAAGATCGATGATTTCAACATCTTCGCCTTGAGCCTTGTAAAGGCCTTGGATAAATTTTGAGAGTTTCAAGGTGTTTGAGCCTGGACGATCCGTGCCCGCGATAATGTACTTCATGGTAAATCTCCTAGACAAAGTGATATACCCTTCGATCTAATAAAGGCAATGACTCATTTCATGTAAGGGGTTCGTCGCGATGTCGAAAATTTGGTTTATTCTTAGCGAAGGTCAAGTGACGGGTCCTTACGAGCCATCCGAAGTTGAAGGAAAAGTTTCATCTTACAAAGACCCTCAAGTTTGGGGGCGCGGCCATGGCGAGTGGATGACTGTGGCTCGTTGGCGCCAATATCTCAAAGAAACTCCAACCGTCACTCCCATTGCTGCGGATCAGTCACGCAACTGGGTTGTTCGTGTGGATGGTCGCCCTCGCGATGTCATGAAGTATACTGAAATGATCGCTCTTCTGAAAACTATGACGGATTTCACTCCCGTGGATATCTCCTCTGATGGCGGTCAAACATGGAAAGAGGTCTATGCTGTCCAGCAGGTCGTTGATGACCTGGGAATCAGCCGTCGTTCCCACCCTCGCGTGCCGATTGTTGGAACACTCGAGTTTGATCGTGGCACAGACACCCTCAAATGCCGAGTGATCTCTATTTCTGAAGGTGGCTTAGGCGTTAACGATGCTGGTTCTTTGAAAATTGGCGAAAAGTTCTTCGCCATTCTGACAAGTCCCAACCTTTATGTGACTGTGAGTACGACATGCGAAGTAGTTTATGTGGGCAATGACGGCTATGCAGGACTTCGTTTCGTTGGACTCCCGGAGGAATTTAAAAGTTCCATCGTTGAGTACGTCAACAAGTTCGCCACTGTCTAACTTTTATCATCACTGCTCCATCAGGGTCGGTCTCCCGTTGGGATGAACGGCAACTCAAAGAGGATTTTTTAAAAGTCTCTGATAGACTCATCGTCTATGAGTAAGAAAAAGTATCTCTTTATTTTTGCGAGCAGTTTGATTCTTGTATGCTATCAAAATTTTGGGCCACTCAATCTTGAAGATCAAAAGACTCTCGAGCGCATGCGCGAGATGCAGAAGTTGCAGCGTCAGCCCGCTTCACTAGGAATCGCAACCCCACAAAGCGGCAGTGACCTTGCTAGCGTCAGTGGTGACTGGATGCAGCGCCAAGGTCATCTTCTGTTGAATGGTCGCGATAAAGAGATTCTAGACACCATCAACCATCGCTTGAGCACTTGGTTTGACTCTGTCACTGCCGGAGAGTCACCAGCAGCCGACACCCAAGGCGGCCGCAAACCTGCAAGCCTCGAAGCACCAGCTGCTTTTCGCTTCAGCCGCGTCAATGAGATGGAGTACCGCGCTCAAGACGCGATATTTTCTTGCTCGTTGAATTTTGATGGTGCCCATCTCGACTATTCACATAAATTGTCGTCAAACACGCACCTAGGTGTCGATCATTGGACTGGCAAGAATCAGACTCAGGTGCTTCTGAAGTACAACTGGTAGTCATTGCAAGGGGCTTGTGCTTTCCTTAAAGCATGAGCCTGGTGATCTTTGCAATTCTCTTTTTCACAGGTATATTCTGTTGGGGGAAAACATCTCCGTGGGAGTCTACGCTTGGCGTGGATCTCCGCTATGAGGGGAAATATTTTCCCCAAGAGTTTGGGGGAGATGAAACGAACGCCAACATTCAACTCATCGACATCATTCCCTACTATCGCGTGAAATATAAAGACTCCTGGCGATTCCTCATAAAGCCCACACTTGAAGCTAGTCCTGGCAATAAATCCAGTGAAGAACAATTCTGGGCGGATCCTACGGAAGCGTATGTGCAATGGAAACGCGATCCTCTCGCTGTCCAAGTGGGATACAACTTAGTTACTTGGGGTGTGACTGATGGATACAATCCTGTCGATGTGATCAATCCAAAGCAATATTTCGATCCTATGCACAGCAAGAAAAAAGGCGTGCTGTCTTTAATGATCTCAGAGTCACTCGCATGGTTTGATTATGATCTTTACTATATCCCGATCAATTCAGGAGCAACCTTACCCGGCGAAGAAAGCCGTTGGCTTCCGCGTGAGGTCTATATCCCCTACGATCCCGCCAACAATACAGTCCTTATCCTTCCTCCGAATTTACGGTATCACTATGGCGATACGACTAATTTAGAAGATGCTTTGAACAATAACTTTGGCCTGCGACTGCAAAAGCATTTAGGCCCCGTGGATTTAGCCGTGAGTGGATATGAAGGTGCCGCCAGCTTTCCGATCATTCAACCTGTCTTTACGGGAACTATCGTACAAGTTTCACCAAAGATCGTGGTCGATGTGGATCCGGATGTTATTTTGAATCGCTTCAACTACAAAGTTCGTCAAGGTGGCTTTAGCTTTGTGAGCAGCCAATGGGATTTTCTTTTTAAATATCAAACCAGCTACTCTCAAAGCGTCGGAGACAATAGTTTACTTCCTGGTTGGCTTCATGAAAACGTGGCGGCACTGGAAAAAACATTTCAAATTCCCGACGGGATGTTCATCGCTGTTTTGCAGTATTCTTTTTTAAATTCAGAGAAACAAAATGATTCCAACGTCTCCGTCACCGAGATTTTTCGTCGCGCATGGATGTTAGGAATGAAAATGCAATGGCGCGAAGTCTGGAGTTTCGGCGCACTGGGACTCTATGATGAACGCCATGGAAGCAGTCTTCAGGAGTATTCCATTGGACGAAGATTTCTTGATACGATGACAGTGAGTTTAACGGCAGATTTATTTGATGGACCGAGCGATACGCCTCTGGGTGTTTACAATAAAAATGATTCGTATAGCTTAGCTGTTAGCGCGTCGTTCTAGGCTCTAAGTCTAGTTTCAATTTGGAGCCGGCTTCGTGTTTTGACAAGCTTTGCTGAAAATCAGCAAGGTAAATACATGCTAGAACTTATCTTATCTTTATTCATCACTCCTTCAAATGCTCCTGTGAGCAATTATTCAACTGTCGTGACGACTCTGCAAAGAATCCAAGCAGAAAACCCAACGACTTCACAAATGATCGACATCGGTGTTTCTGACTCAGGACAAAACATCGTGGCGCTCAAGATTGGCGACGGCGAAACTGCTGATCTGATCGTGGCTACTCACCACGGCAACGAGTACGGTTCTACGGCCGTTGCAATGGGCGCGGCGGAAGCCTTCGCCAAGAACCCTATCAAAGGTCACACAGTCTATGTTGTTCCCGTGTTGAACATCTCTGGCTTCGATGCTCGCAGCCGTTATGAGCGCACTTCAAATGGTTCACTAGATCAAAACCGTGACTATCCAGGACCTTGTATCACTGGTAAACCATTCAAATCTAAAGCGACGAAGGCTTTGGCTGACTTTATCGCAAAAGCCAACATCGTGAGCTCTGCGACATTGCACACTCACTGGCCTGCAGTTCTTTATCCTTGGGGCTTCTCGACAAATGATGTTTCCACCAAAGACGATGCGACTTTCATTCAGCTTTCTAAAGACGCTGTCGTAGAAAGCGGTTATGACGTAGGGAACTCAAAAGAATTGCTTTATGCCGCTGATGGCGCTTTTGAAGACTACGCTTATTGGCAGCACGGTATCTGGTCTTTGTTATTCGAAATGGGCACCACTCACACTCCATCTGAATCACAAATGAAGCAAATGGTAGAAGTGAATGTTCCTGGTCTTCGCCGTTTCCTAGAGAATGCGCCGAAACAAAGAGCAGCTGATCATGCTTTCACAGGAAAATGTGACAGAAATATGATCCAAAGAACTCACCTTGAATAGTTAGTTTAAACACCACGACTCACAAATAAAAAACCGGTTATCTAACCGGTTTTTTTGTTTCAAGAGTGACATTCTCGGGCGCCATTTTTTGTCACCAAGTGACGTTTTACACATCAAATATCAGGCCAAGTACTCGTTACTTGGCCTTTTTTAATGGCATCGACCTTGCTCGTATGGCTTCGGGAAACTTTTAATAACCCGGAGGAACTACATGGAATTTTTGATGTCACTTGGTCGCGGTTTCACATCTGGCGATGCTATTTGGATGTGGGCTATTCTAGCGGCTCAAATCGTATCTGTTGCTATTATCGTTGAACGCTCAATGGCGCTTTTCGGTAAACGCAAAATCAACCAAAAAGAACTTTCCAAAGCTATCGCTGAAGATATCCGCTCTGGCGACCTTAATAAGGCCCTACGCCGTTCAATGCAGATCAGCGCGACTGAACCATTGGGTGTTGTTGCCTCTGCAGGTATCCAAGCTGCGATCGACATGGGTGGCAAAGAAGAAATCCAACTTAAAATGGATGAAATCCTTCTTGAAGAAAACAGCCGCGTAGAAAAACGCATTGGTTTCTTGGCGATGTTTGCCAACGTTGCGACTCTCTTGGGTCTTTTGGGTACGATCACAGGTCTTATCCACTCATTTGCTGGTATCGCTAACGCGAACCCAGTTGAGAAAGCATCGATTCTTTCAGCAGGTATCTCTCTTGCGATGAATACGACAGCTTACGGTTTGATCGTAGCGGTTCCGGCTTTGATCATGTATGCGGTACTTCAAAACAGAGCGACTCGCTTGTCAGAAGATTTGAATAAAGCGGCGTTGAACTTGTTCATCCAACTTGGTTACCACTACGCGCCAGTATCAGATAAGAAAGAGAGACAACTTGTATGATGAGCGCTGGTGGACAAGACAAAGATTTAAACTTTGAACTCAATATCCTGCCTATTCTGGATATCTTGTCCGTACTCATCTGCTTTTTGCTTTTGACGGCGGTATGGATTCAGATCGGTACCTTGGATACGAAACAAGCTATCGGAGACAACTCCACAGTGTCTCAGGCGAAAAATCCGCCTTCATTGTGGGTGACTCTAGAAGCTGACGGCAGCCTGCAACTTTCTTTGCGCGACATTCCTCAAGCGAAAAAACTTGAAGATCGTATCGCAAGAACTTCTGAAGGTGTGAACTGGAAAGTCTTGGAAGCAAAACTTCAAGCCCTTAAAACACAGTGGCCGGAACTTAAAACAAGCGTTGTTCGTCCTGGAGCACAAAGCAACTACGGCGATGTGATTCGTGTGATGGATAAATTGAAACAAAGCTCATTCGAAGGAGTGGGGATTTCTCCACTAGGGTAATTTTATGAGAACTTCATTTGTGCTACCTGCTCAAAGACGCTCCCCGCTCATGGACACTCAGAACCTGAAACCAGGTTCTAAGAAGAAGTCACTATTTCGCCGGGATTTAGCTTTGGCTTTGCCTTTGACGTCCTTGATTGACGCGTTTTCGATCATTGTAATTTACCTATTGATCGGTACTCAGAGCGGCGGCATTGAAACCCAAGTTCCAGGTCAATTAAACCTGCCTGCAGCTGAACACAGTGCGAGCGTTGATAAGACAATGCCTATTTTGAAAATTCAAAAAGGCATCTACTACATCAACGATCAAAAGGTGTCTGGCAACCAGCTGAGCGCGAAATTGGAAGAATTGAAAAAGGATTCCAAAGACGTCGAGTTGATGATCCAAGCTGACACTGAGATGAAATACTCCGAGTTGGATCCAATCATCAAAGCAGGCTCCCTTGCAGGTATTGAAAAACTTAAATTTGCGGTGGTACCTAAACAATGAGAAACCTTAAAAGCATCCTCATTATTACCCCTGTCTTAGCCGGCGCTTTGTTTGCGCAAATCGCTCGTGCTGAGAAAATGAACAACGACACGCAAGATCTTGTGGTGAGCAAGATGGAGCGTGTCCTTTCCGCTATGGATAAAAAGGACCCTTCTTGGGTTCCTACGCAGCAGCGTCTTGCTGACGTCTTAGCAGAAAGAGCCCGTACACGCTTCATGCAAGAAGTGGAAGCGAACTGTGACGGCTGTAAGGGCTCTAAAGAGGATCGCCAAAAGGCTATCAAGATCTATGAGACCTTGCTGTCTCAACTTGAGATCAACGAGCACGGTCCCGTGCTTTTCCAATTGGCTCACTTGTATGAAATGGCCGGCCAAAACGATAAAGCGATTTCTCTTTTTGAGACAATCGTAAAGGACGCTAAAAAGAAATCCATCAACCCTGCGATCGTATCTAAGTCGCACGCAGCGCTGGGTGATCTTTTGTTCCAAAAACAAAAATTCAAAGAAGCCAAAGCTCATTACCAAATTGCTTTGAAAGATAAGAAGTTGGAAAACCGCGCTCTTGCCATCTACAACATGGCTTGGTGTGATTTCAACGACGACAAGCTGAACTCTGCTATCGCGACGATGGAAGGCCTTTTGCGCCAACCCAACTTAATCACACGTGACACGGATGCAGGCTCTGCCTATGACCCTGTTTTTCATGCTGATATCAGCCGTGACCTTGTGACTTTCTATTCTCGTAAAGCGATCAAAACACAAGACATCGCTCGTTACGAAGTTCTTGCGCCAAAAGAAAAGCGTAAAGAATTGCTTTTGAACTTCGCTTCAGAAGCAGACCGCGTTGGTCAAAAACAAGCCGCCCACGATATCTTGAGCCGCTATATGGACCAAGAAGGCTTGACGAAATCAGAAGCCCTGGAAGCTTTTGTTCGCATGGCCCAAATCAACTACGACCGTGGTCAAACAAGCCAATCCACTCAAGACTTTGCTAAAGCCGCAGCTGCTTTCAAAGACACCAAGTGCGAAGACGACTCTAAATGCCAAGAGTTGCAAAAAACGATGAAACGCTATGTGACCGAGCTTCACCGTTCTAAAAAATTAAAACCAGATCAAGATCTTTTGAATGCCTATGTGATCTACAGCAATACCTTCCCACAAGATGCTGAGATGACAAACCGCGGAGCTCACGTTGCTGTTGAGATGAATAAACCTGCGATCGCAGTTCAATTGTACAGAACAATCAGCGAAACAAGCTCCTTCTCTGAGAAAGAGCGCCATGAAGCTTTGATGAATGAAGTTTCAGTTGCTGAGCAATCAAAAGATCCTGCCTTGCAAAAGCAGGCTTACGCGCACTTCTTGAAATACAGCAAAGACGATGCGAAAAGCTTCGAAATTCGTTACCAAATCGCTTACTTGAGCTACCAACAAAAACAGCTTAAGGAAGCCGCTATCGCTTTCAATGATTTGACTGATGATAAAGATGGCAAGCCAGAACTTCGTAAGAAAGCTGCGGACCTTGCTCTAGACAGCATGGCGCAGCTTAAAGACGACGAAAAAATCCAAGAATGGGCCGCTGACTACGCTTCCCGTTTCCCACAAGCTCGTGCGGAATACGAAGCCATGGCTCGCAAAGCTTTGATGAATCAAGCGGCTTTGGTAGCGAACGCTCAGACTCCAGACAAGTCTGCGATGAAGTCCGTTCTTAAAAAGATCCAAGCAACAAACTTGGCTGGCACCAAAGCTGACGAGAAAATTCTTTTCCTTACGAATCAGAGCATTCTCGCTCAGAAATTGAGCGAAGAAGAAACTTACGTGAAGTCTCTTCAAGCATTGATCGCAATGCCGGAAGTAACTGAAGCGAAAAAAGAAGCTTTGCTTGAACAATTGACTGGTTACTATGAAAAGAAACTGGATTTTGCTAACGCTTACCGCACAGCTTTGAGAATGAGATCTCCCAAAGTAAGCGAAAAAGAGCGTGAATTCCGTTTAGGCACATTGGCGGACCTTGCAGATATGCGTCCTGAAAAACACTATCGCAACGCTTTGAAATTGGGCATCACTGGAGATCGTGCCCTTATCATGCGCTCTCGCCTAGTTCTTTTGGCTTCAAACCCAGTAAGAGAATTGAAAGACCAAGCGTCTGAATTAAAACGCAAACCAGTGCTTCTAAATGAGACAGTATTGCTGGTTTATGCTCGTACAGGCAATAAAGAGGCATTGCAATCGATCTTAGCGATGAAGGAAATCCGCAATAAATCAGCGGCCTCATTCATCCAAAAGCAAGCGATCTATGACCGTGCTTTGACGTTCAAAAATCAAATCGCAGCTCACCAACTTGTTATTAAAAACGACAAGTTGTTACAGAGAACAATCTCCGAGCGCATGAAGCTTTTGAGTCGCGCTGACAGCCTTATGCAAGATGCTGTGAAAACTAAAGATATCACCGCTCAAGTAATGGCTTTGAACATCGTGGCTCAGGAAAATCAGAGAATGGTTCGTGATCTTGCCGGATTGCCAATGCCGAAAGGCTTGAGCGCTGAAGAGCAAGCTCAATACGTGAATATCCTTAAAGGCCGTTCAAAACCGTTCTTGATGAAGGCTAAATTCGCTGAACAACGCGAACAAGAACTTTTTAACACATCTAGCGGTCTTGCGCAGCTTGCGACCGAATACAAAACAGCTCGTCCTGAAGTTCAAAAACTTTTGAGCCGCGAAATGACGATCGTAGATCAGCTTCCTGGTCGCGGTAAAATGAAATCTGCTGTATCAGATGCGCTAAATACGTCACAAGTGAGCGAAAAAGAGCTCTTGAGCGCACGTAAGTCAGTTTCGGAAGACCCCGAAAATACTCAGGAACTTCTGAAGCTCAAAAACATTGAGACAAAAATTGGCCATCCATTGATGCCGTCGTACCTGGAAGCTCGTTTAAATCAAATCCAGAGAGGAAAAAGCCTATGAAAAAGGTGATTTTTTTGGCCCCCTTCTTGCTTAGTCTGCTAACAGCGCAAAGCCTTTTCGCACAAGGAAATGTGAAAAAGAACGATGCACTGAAAGCGAAACTGGGTACTTCCTTTAAATTTGATGGGACCGCCCTTCGCGGAAAATACCAAAGCTCTCTGAACACGAAAGCCACGGTAGAAAACGATAAGTTGTTAGAAGATCTTCTCGCCGGGCGCAAAGAGTTCAGTGACAGAATCGAAGAAGATCAACAAAGAAATTAGTGGGACGTAACATGAGCACAGCAAAATTAATCATTCTAGAAAACAGCTTGGGCCAAAAGGTCCGCACGTTTTCTGTGGATTCAGAAGCTCTTAACGTCGTTTATCTTAAAGATTCTCGTCGCGTTGAGGCTTTGGCTGATTTGAAAGTTCTAGATAAGAACAATATCGACTATCGCCTTCTTCACAGCTTCTCTATGGACCAAATGGGCACTGACGGTATCGCCTTGAACGGTTTGGGTCGCCTTCGTCTGGCAGGTCAAAACGATCAAGCAAGCCCTCGTTACTCTTTAGCAGCTGAAAACGATGAGGAGCAACTTAAAGTACTTTTGACGAAAACAGCCTTGAGCCACTTGATCGCATTATTCATGATCATGGCAGGTACATGGGTATTCGCTAATTACTTCTCTAAGAAAGAAGAAGCTCCTCTGGTGACGATCGTGTTGCCAAAAGAAGAAGCTCCTAAAAAGATCGTTGAGGAAGTTAAACGTCCTCACGTGAAAGTTTCAGAGAAGAAAATCAAACCGACTAATAAGGTGTATCGTCCGGTTGTAAAACAACAACTTAAAACGAAACCTTACACAGTTAAAACAGCTAAAGCTCGCGACGTACAGCGCGTGGGTGCTTTGGCAGCTTTGGGTGGTACTTTGAAAGGTACTAAAGGCTATGAAGGTTTGGATAATAATTCTATGAAAGCCATCCGCGCAGCCGGTATCGGTTCTGGCGGCGGCGGCGTTGGCAGTACAGGTCGCGGCGGTATCAAAGGTTACCTTCCAGGTAACGGTTTGATCGCTGGTTCTGCGGGTGAAGGCGGTCGCGCACAAAGTGCTGGCGGTTACGGCACTCGTGGTGTTGGCGGCGGTCGCGCTGGCTACGGCAAATTGAATATGGTTGGCGGCACTTCAGCAACGAGTTTGCCTCTTGATGAAGAAGCCACTGTTGAAGGCGGTTTGGATCGCGATCAAATCATCGCAGTTATCAACCGCAACAGAGGTCAAATCGTATATTGCTATGAAAAAGGTCTGCAAGCGCAACCAGCCATTGGCGGACGCGTTGCAGTTGATTTCGTGATCGGCCCATCAGGTCGTATCACAAGCGCGAGAGTCGCTCAGTCTTCATTGGGTTCAGCAACAGTTGAAAACTGTATGCTCGCTCGTATGAAGACATGGCAGTTCCCGCGCCCCGTTGGAAAAGTTAACGTAGACGTTTTATATCCGTTCGAATTGATGCGCGTAAGCAGCAGATAATTTTTTGGATAAGAGGTTTGTATGAAAATGGTTAAGAACTTTATTCTTGTTGTTCCCGCAGCAATGACTCTCGCAGCCTGCAATGGCTGGGATAAAAGCCCATCTTCAGATTTGGAAACACTTCGTGCCCAAGCAAAAGTGGTCACGCAAATGGGGCCAGATAAACCTCGTGAAATCATCAAAACAGTTGTAACTACTAAGACTGATACAAAAACAGTTGAAGAAAAAACTGTAGACGCCAGCTTCTTGAATATCGTGAACGAGCCAGTCATGGCTTTCAGCGAAGGAAAAGCGGCAACTTACAAATTCCGCGCCTTCACAACAATCCCAGGTGCGGTTGTTAAATTGACTGCGAAAGGCGCAACAGAGCAACTTCCAGAAGGTCTTTCGATTCAACTATCTAAAACAGAAAAGGACGTTTACGTAGTGAGCTGGACTCCAGCTCTTTACACAGTCAAAGCTGAATCTCGCCTTATCAAAGTAAACTTGGTATTGAGTGTCGTAAATCCTGGTCAAGCTCCAAATCCAGAAGCGGTTAAAGGTTTGACCGCTGAGAGCTCTATCGTTCTTTTAGTGACTAAAACTCAACAAGCTCCTTCAAATGTTAAAGTTGAAGGTTTGAAATCTGAAATCAACGAAGGCACGTTGACGCCGTTCACAGTAACTGTAACGGTTCCTGGTATCGACGGCAAAGCTGTCCAAAAACCAGTTATCAATGCTTCTTTTGACGGTGTAAGTGTTACTGCCGGCAACAGTTTCCAAGAATTGGATGGTTCACGTCATATTATCGCGGACTTGAACAAGAAAGATCCTGAGTACTTGGGTGATTCTAAATGGAAATACTCTTTGATCTTCGACACTAAGAACATCTCTGTACAACCACAACTTGCTAAAGATGGTTCGATCATGAAATCCGCTGACGGCACACGCGTTCGTTTTGTTGTTAAAGTTAACAACAACGGCCTTGAAGCCTCTTCGTTGGTTCAAACTAAAATTCGCTACAACAAATCAATCGCAGCTCCCCGCTTCGACCTTTCAGGTATTGCGAAGCAAGCCCTTGAAATCTCTGCTGGCGAATCTGTATCTTTGAAGTTCTTCGCTCTTTCGGCTGATAAAAACGCAGTAGTCAAAGTGGAAACTAAAAACTCGGCCCTAGCCGGTAATCCACAAGTAACTTGTGCTGATTCTGCAACCGGCAGCAGCAAGCAAGACTGTACTTTGACTTGGACAGCACCTTGCGACGCGACGGCAGAGCAATTGACAGGCGCAGTTGAAATGACGGCAACAAGTACTGTTGACGGCCGTATCTCTGAAGTGACTTCTTATTCTTTGAAAACTGTGAAAGCAGCTGCTGATAAAGGTCTTTGCCAAGAAGCTGCTAAGACGGAGGCGAAATAGTTATGAAAAACTTTAAACTTCTTTCCGCTTCAATTTTGATGATCGCTCTTTCTGCAAATGCGGCGATGGCGGCACAAAAGAAAGCTGCTAAAGCAACAACTCAACAAGCTCCGATCACACAAGATATCGATTCTTTAGGTGGTAACCAAGAGTTGATGGACATGGCTCAAAATATTAAAGCTGAAAACCGCAGCCGTATCGTTCAAGACCGTATCGTTGAAAGAAGAAACCGTGTTGAAATGGGTGTTTCTTACGGCATGAACTTCGGTGGCGATGCTTATACGAAAACTCAAGCTTTGGGTGTAGCTCTTGACTACCACATCACTCCCCGTTGGTCTGTGGGCGCAAGATACTATGACTTCGGCAACTCTTTGACTCCAGAAGGCGATCGTATCTTTAAACAAGCTAAAGAAAACTACGCAGCTGGCGGCCGGGCTTACGCTGTTGATATCGACTACCCAGAAAACGCAGCAATGGCTGTTGTGAACTGGTACCCAATCTACGGTAAAACAAGCTTCCTTGATATGGGTGTAACTCAGTTCGATATGTACCTTCTTGGCGGCGGCGGTCAAATCACACTTTCCAGCGGTACAACAGCCGCTTATACAGGTGGTCTTGGCGTAGGTGCATGGATCAGCAAACACCTTACTGCAAGAGCTGAGATCCGTTACGTAACTTATAAAGATCAACCGGTCACTGGCGAACGTACTTTGGACGTTATCACTGGCAACCTTGGCTTTGGATGGATGTTATGATTTCCAAGAAGGCAGTTCTCTCTCAACTAGCGATGATCGCAGTTCTTGGTGCTAGCACTAGCGCCTTGGCGGCAGATCGTTTTTCTGTGGAGGATTGGGGCAAATCTTTCAAGGCGTCTTTGTCTGAAAAAAGCGGCAAAACGACTTTAGATCTTCTTGATTTCAAAAAACTTGAGAACAAGACCATCTCTGCAGAATCAGAAGCTAAAAATAAAATCAAAAAAGCCCGCGAACTTTTCGCTAAGGGCAAATTTGATCAGTCTTTAGAACTTTATAACCAAATCCCTAAAGGATCTGATTACTGGTTTCAGGCAGTGGAAGAAAAAGGTTGGGCTTACTTCCGTAAGAATGATTCTGAAAAAGCTATTGCTCAATCTAAAACATTAATCAGCCCACAATTCGCGGAAGTGGTGAACTCTGAAGCGTTCTTATTGCAGTCTTTGGCAAATCTTAAGATATGTAACTATAAAGAAGTCTTCAACACGACTCAAATGTTTAAAGAAAAACAACGTGAGCGTATCGCTTCTGTGCAAATCCTTTCAAAAGAAGGATTTAGTGATTCCTTCATCAACGTTTTGAAGAAAGTGAACAAGTTCCCTCTTCAAGCTTCAGATGTTGGCGAATCATTGGTTGATATGCCAGTGCTTTACTACAAAGACCTCGAGCTTCAACGTCAAATGTTGAGATTCAAAGTCAGCCAAAAAGCGATGGAAATCCTTCGCGACAATGGCACTCAAGCCAAACTTCAAGGTCAGCTTGATAAAATCAACCAAGAAGCTTTTGGCAAAATGAAATTACGCTTGAAAGCCTTGGCTTCCCAAGAAACTCAAGACAACAAAAAGGTTGTTGCGAAGTTGAACTTGGTTGAAGTCGAAGCGATCCAACGCATCCATACAGACCAACAGCTTGATAAAAAGGCGTTCACGGAAAACAAATTTCGCGAGACGACTGACGATCAATTGGTATTTATGGACGACGGCAAACCTTGGATTGATGAACTTGATAAGTATGACGTAGTAACCAAGTCCTGCCCTCAAAACGTTAGGAGGAAAATGTGAAACAACTTTTAGCACTTTGCATTTACCTATCAGCATTGATGTTGTTCGCAGCCTGCAGTCAGCAATCTGGGACGATCTTGGCTGAAAAGGACTTAACTCAACCTGAAGTTAAGATTCCTCAATACGAGCAGATCCCAGACCAAACGTTTACTTGGATCACTGAGGACGGAGGTCAAAGCCAACTTGATTTCAACCCACGCGTTGATATCTTGTTTGTGACGGACAACTCAGACTCCATGAAATCTGCTCAAGAGAACTTGATCAAGAACTTGGGTCGTTTCACTAACGGCATCACAAGCAACAAAATGATCGACTACCATATCGGTGTTATCACGGTATGGGACAGCTCAGAGCGTTTCGCAAAACTTAAAAAAGACTCTTACGGTGAAGGTGAACTTCGCTTCATCAAGAACTCTAAAGGTCAAACTGCCGATCGTCGCTATGTTACAAAAGCAGACGGCAGCAATATCTTAGCAGCAACTTTGAACGTGGGTGTTGCACCTTACGATCAAGGCGGTCCAGAGAAAGAAGAGTTTTTCGCTCCTTTAAAAGCGGCTCTTGAAAAAACAGGCCGTGGCGCTGCGAATGAAGGTTTCTTCCGTGATGACGCTCAATTGGTTGTGATCCTTTTAACTGACGCTGATGAATCTAACAGTTCTATCAGACCAGAAGATATGGTTCAAACTTTGATCGACTTTAAAGGTGGCCGCCAAGATAAGGTCTCTGTCTATGGGGCTCTTGTTCGCGCCAGCGATCCAGACCAATACAAAGATTGGGCTTTGCGTATTCACCCGACTTACAATCCGAAGTGCTTCGATATGACTGGCAAGACTCCTAAGAACTTGGGAATCTGTAAAGGTTTCGGTCCAGAATTGCTTGAACAATTCATCATTCTTGCAAATGCTGACGCGGGTGATGCAACCCAAATCCGCGCGAAATACATGATGCCAATCACTTCAGAGAAATTCGGTACAGACTTGTCTCGTATCGGCGACTCGATCACAATTAAAACTTTGGAAAAGGAAATCTTCCTTTCTCAACGTCCTCGTGTGGACTCTAAAACTGGCGAATTAATGGTTCGCGTTCGTTACGGCACTCCAGAGGCTTTAGCCGCTGGCAAAGGTCAAGTGATCCCACGTAACGATGAAACGGGCTGGAGATTTGTTGCGGCAAATAACTCTGTGAAGCTTTCTGGTAACGTTAAGTACCAATACGTAGAAGGTGCACGTTTTGCAGTAGATATGATCCCCGTAACTTTGAAGAAATAATTTAAATTTTTCAGTCCCCTCCCAAAATTAAAAAGCCACCTTCAGGTGGCTTTTTTTATGCGCCGTTGCCCCAAAAAAGTGTCTTGCACCCTATGGGTTGAGTCGTAGGAGCAGGTCGTCGTTGCTGAGGCTTTTCACGCTTTTTACTTTCAGAGAGATTCCTTCAGCTAGCGGTAAGGTTGGCAAGTTGAACTTGTTGGTTTTGCCGGAGATGGAGCCTACGACGCGATCGCGGATGGTGCTGGCTGAGAATCTTTGCGATGGCGAATAGTTCTTAACGTAAGTCGGGTCCCATTGATAGTTTAACGTCAGAGCCGTGTTTTTAAAACTCGCGCTCATCACACCGTTATCAACTGCCAGATCCAATTTTGTACTAAATGGCATTGTGAAATACATGAAGTTTACATAGCCACTGGATTTAGGAGCCTGCATGCGCGAGATCAAGTTCAGTTTCACGTTGTAACTCATTCCGCTGCCGGAGATTTGAGGATCTTTATTAGAATACAAATCAAAACGGAATTTTGCGGACTTTGAGTAATCCATTAACTCGGGCCAAATGAACATCTGCGCAAAACGTGAGTTCATGATGGTCGAGAATCCCGGAAGCTGGGATGAACTCAGTGTATGAACCCAGGAGTCTGCGGCGTAAGCCTCATTCAAGAGTTCTTTGGCAAATTCACCCGGAACCATCAAACCAGCTTCAGCACCTTGATTCAAAATGACCGCAGTCTTTGAAAGAGTCAGAACTTTCGCATTCCCCGTCTTAGAGTTTTTGAAAGTCACAAAGATGTGACCGCGAGCCACCATGGCTTTGGTGTTCTCATCTTCAGTATAGCTATCAATACTCATAGACATTGAAATATCATTACGTGCCGTCACCAATTGACGTGGCAATGACAAATCCAATTCATAGCTTGAAAGATACTTAGCAACTTGCTCTTTAATAGTGCTTTTTTGTGGATTCACGAAACTGTCAGAATCGTTAGAGATCTTTTGTACTTCATCGCGCAAGACCACATCGAAACCTTCAGCACCGGTACAAGTAAAGTCACCAACTTCCCAACTGCCTGGGCTCCATGAAAGACTCACATCTTGAACTTCACCGCCAACGGCAGTTGATCCCACATTTGGTTTTAATATAATTCCAAATTTTCCTTGGCCGGATTTTAGTTTTAGTCCCACATTCTCACATTTCGCTTGGATTCTGAACTTCCCTATCATTCCGCCAACTTCTTTTTCGATAATAGTATCGACAGAAACCTCGGCAATTTGAATTTCCGCCGAAAGGTCCTGCGAAGACAACTGGAGTAAAGCCTTAGAATCCGCAAGGGATGGCTTTTTCAAGTTGGACTTCACCGCAATTGTTATACCCTTGAAATTCACCGGCGCTTGAGAAGTTTGAATTATTTGATCAGAAAGTTTCCAGTTTCCTTGAAACTCTTGGGTGGAAAGAGAATTCCATTTTTTCTCGATCAAACTTTGCTGAAATTGTCGAGGAAGTTGCAACTCGAATTCCGAGTCAATTGTGGAGGAGGAAAAAGCATTCTGAGATATCAAGAATGTGAATGCCGCGACCGATAGAGATTTTGTTAACTGAGCTCTTTGTTTTTTCATCTTGTTTGTCATCATGTTCTTAAGTTACGGCTTCTTGAGTTAAATCTAAAGATTCTTTTTGAAGAGGAATCGAAAAAAGACATAAGTATGAGGACACCTGAAATGAAATTCCTGAAACCTTCTTTTTCCGTCAAATCTCTCTGCATTATTTCTTTGATTTCAATTTTGTCTCTGACAATTCTGAGTGTCTTTGCACTTCCGAAATTACAAACGCAGTACAGCCTGAAACAATTTCTTCCTAAAGATAATGCTCTTCTTATGGAAGATGAAAAGACTCGACAAACATTTCAGCTCTCTGAAGCGCAACCCTTCATCATCACAGCGAAACTACCTCAGGGAGACGAAACTTGGTTTCACGAAGGTAAAATTGCATGCCTCGCACAATTGACTGATTTACTGGCTCACTTTCCGGGAGTCAAAAACACGCTGAGCTTAGCAACAGTTCAAGGAGCTATCAATAGCGATTCTGGACTGAGTGTCGGACCTTTACTTAAGAACTTACCTTTTAAAAAATGGCAAAGCGAAACAGTTAGCAATCCTTTGATCTCCCCGACCTTGATTTCTAACGACGGCAAAACTGTTTCTATTATTGTGAACATTCGTCTTTTAAATACTCATGAGATCACGCAGCTTCGTCAGAATCTAGAGGTCACTGCGACAGCAGGTCTGCCATTTGCTCGCATTGATATTGGCGGAACTCCCGCAGTTCAAACAGACATCGGCGTACTTCTGCAGTCAGAGATTCGAAATTTCGTAGTTCTCGGTTTCGTAGCCTGCTTCGTGGTACTCGCGTTAATCTTTTCGAATTGGGCACCTCTTATTAGTTCCTTTATCATTATCTTATGCGCGAACATTCTTGTTCTCGCTATCATGGCTCTGAGTGGATTTCCGTTCTCGATTCTCTCCAGCACCATTCCCATTCTGACAACGGTAGACGTGGTCTCTCTCTGTATCCATACGCTATTAAGATATGCCGAGGAAAAGAAACACCATCCATATAAGACTCACGAGGATTTGGTGCTTTCCACTTTGCGCGCTATCTGGCGTCCAAACTTAGTGGCATCCACCACCACGATGATTGGCTTCTTGAGCTTGGTCGTAACGAAAGTGCCTTTGATCCGAGATTACGGAATCACGGCTGCGATCTCTATTATTGTGGGTTACATCGTAACAACTGTTTTGATGCTTCCTTTACTGATGTACCTCCCAGGACCTCGCGCCCGCGAATGGGCCTGGAGCAAAGCGCGCTGGGGGCTTTACCTTTTCCGTCGCGCGGGGGTTTGGACCTTCCTTATTGTCTTAGTTTGTACGGCCTTAGCATTTAAGGGACAAAGCCTTTCTTGGACAGCTCGTCTTTTTGATGACCTTCCAAAGAATCACCAAGTGCGCCTTTCTACGGAAGCCATTGATAAAGAACTTGGTGGAATGATTCCGGTCGACATCGAAGTTATCGGCGCAAAAGATGTGTGGAACGATCCGCAACTTTTAAGCAAGCTTGATAACTTACTGACGGATATCAGAAAGTATCATGGCGTGGGAAGTGTTGTTGGTTTGCCGGATTTGGTAGCGGCCGCCAATATTCATCATTCTCGCTTACCTGCAAGCCGTAGCTCCACAGCTGAGATATTCTTTCTTTATTCATTATCTCATGAAAGCCCCTTAAAGAATTTCTTGAATGCGGATGGATCTAAAACGCGAATCTCAGTTCGCACCCAAGACTTGCCAGGTAATGATCTTCATTCCTTGGTGGAAGAACTTAAAGCAAAAACTATTGCGACCTTCCCGGATATGACAGTGCAAGTGACTGGTATGGGATCTACGATTCATCATTTAAATAATGATCTATCCCATGAATTGATCTTTGGATTCTGGCATTCCATGGCGGCCATTCTGGTTATTTTGGCTTTCGTATTTAAATCACTGCGCTGGTCTTTGGTGGCGTGCATTCCAAATTTAGTTCCACCAGCAGCTCTTCTGGGATTTCTTGCCATTTCACAAACACCCATCAAGCCGAGTGTTGCGATTATTTTTTCCATCGCTTTAGGATTGGCGTTCAACAATACGGTTTACTTTTTAGAGCGTCTGCGTGTGCTTTCAAAAACACGACCTGGTGGCGGATTGAATGTCGAGAAAACCCTGTGGCTTGAAGGAAATCCATGTCTGATTTCAAGTCTTACTTTACTTGCTGGATTCTCGGTTTTTATGGCGTCGTACTTTGCCATGAATCGTATTTTTGGTTTCTATATGCTTTTGTCGATGCTCGCTGGACTGGTGGGAGATTTGATTCTTCTCCCGACCCTCTTGAAAAGTTGTCCATGGCTACTCACACCTTTATCCTGGAAACGGGAGAAAGCTATGGCAACATTATCCGCTCTGATCTTAGGATTTGCATTACTCGGTACGCCGGAAACAGCTCGCGCCCAAAGCATGACCATCGATAAACTTTCTCAAGAAATGAGTTCCCGCGCAAAAACTCATGATGAGCAGTTCACGGTTCAAATGGCGATATTGGAAGCCGATGGTTCCAGCAAAGATCGTCAAATGAAAGTATGGCGCCTGAGCCCTGCGAAAAAAGAACACTATTTGATTGCGCGTATGGAAAAACCCCAAGATCTGAAGGGCACCGCTTTACTGGCGACACTGAAGGGCGATAAGGAAGAAAAGTGGATTTATCTTCCCAGCACCAAACAGACTCGCCGTCTAACGGGTGAAAGTGGTCAGGGTGGAATCTTAGGTTCAGAACTGAGCACCGAAGATTTTGATTTCAATCACGATCAAAGCGCCAGCAATCTGATAAAAAAAGAAGTGGAAATCAAAGGGAAGAAATATTACGTGGTCGAGAGCGACGTTAACAACACCTCCGCCAACTATTCAAAGATTGTCAGCTTTGTGCACGCCACAGAGTTTCTACCTATCAAATCTGAATGCTATGACAAACAAGGCAAACTCCTAAAGACCATCGACTTTCTAGAATATAAAAAACTTGCTGGCAATAAATGGCGTCCCGGAAAAATAAAAATCAAAAACATTCAAAACAAACGCGGAACTGATATAGTTCTCAGTGATATCAAAATTAATCAAAACCTCAAACCGAGCCGTTTTACTCCAAAGGCTTTGGCTGATGAGTGATCAGACGTTTTTTCAATGAACCGTCGCTTTTCATACTGGCGATGGCTTCACTGAACGCTTTCGCCATCTTGCGACCTTCTTCATCATCTCTAAAAGCATAATACACATCTTGTCGTGAAAGCGGCTGGGTGCTGTCGTAAGTAACGCCCTCAACATGACTTTGCTCTAATGCTTGGAGTCCCGAGCGCTCCTCCACGACAAAGGCGTCGATACTGCCTTTGGAGAGTTTTTTCATATTAGTGACATCGTCGGCGGCATATTCAAAGTGAATTTTCTTGTTTGCCGTAAGTTGCGCAACGTAGGGATAGCGAAAAGTTAAACCCACTTTCTTGCCTTCTAAATCTTTGAAAGTTTTAAGGGGTTTGTTTTTGCGATAAAAAACGAAGTCGATCTTCTCATAGAAAGGCAGCGTCTTCACTGCATTCTTGGGAGTATAAACATCCAGTGCGGGAAAAAGACCTTCGAACTTTCCATTGGTAAAATGCAACAACGCTTTACCTGTGGGAACGATCTCAATTTCAAGATCAATTTTTCCGCGTTGAGCGATATCTCTTGTTAGATCAACAAAGAGACCGCGCTGCGAGTTTTCAACCATGAGGGGAATTGCGAATGTGACCATACGCAGTGGCTTGGCATATGCTAAGAAGGGACATAAGAAAGAAAGACACAGAAATCTCTTCACACCCATAATTAAGTAGATGTTTATTAAGCAAATTTAGCAAGATGATTATGGCGCCTGTCTAGGTAGATTTAACGAAAGGACTTGAGAGCTAAAATCGAAAGCGGCTTTCCCATAAAACCCTCACGAGCTGGCAATTCGAAGCCTTGGTTTTTCAGAGCGCGCTTTAAAGAAGAACGACATGAGTACGTTGTTAGTAGGCTTGGTTCGGACGCACCAACACGCAACAACTGAGTGAGAAACTCCTCTTCCCACAAATGCGGGGAGGTCTTCGCACTAAAGGCATCGTACATGATGGCGTGATAGCGCGTTTTAAAAACGACGTTTTGATCAAGTGCTCCGTCGATATCCTCAAGACTTTTAAAGTGACCTCTTAAGAAGTCTTTGACCTGCACCGCCGAAACCTCTGACTTCATCAAGACACATTTCAAAACCGCATTATAGGTTGCAACGACTTCGGGATGAATCTCTTCGAAGCGATCATGCAGCCATAAATAAAAGAACTGGCGCAAATCAGGTAAAGCTTCAAAACTGGTGATCAACCCCACGGTTTTTCCCAAACGCAAAGCCTCCCGAGCGATGTTCATCTCGATATAGCCAAGCCCTAACCCCACTATCATAAAATGAGGGTCTTTTACCTTTCCCAAAATCATGGCCGCTGGTTCACCGTAAATCATGTTTGTTTCAGTATTCGCACCGCCGGAGTGGTGCATAGACTCACCGTTGGGCTTGGTCGGATCGACAGATTCCAAAAGACGTAACGTCGGACTCTCATCTCGAGTGATTTCGATCTCAAATCCGATATCCTGCCATGATTTCACTCGTTGACTATCAATCATTGACTTCCCGCAAAATAAAACCCATAAACGCCCTATGGAAAAAGGCTGGTTGGGACTTCCCTATCACACAATTAGCGAGCACTACAATCAACTCTTTGGCGAGAAGGTCTATAAGATCCCGGTCACTGTGGTTGATAACTGCCCTAATCGTATGGGCCTTAAAGGCATGCAGACCTGCGTTTTCTGTGATGTGTGGGGCTCTGCTGCCAACGCCGAAGCCATGACCATGGAACTTCGCGAGCAGATCGAAAAATATCACGCGCATATTTCCAACCGCTATAATGCCAAGGCTTTTTTGATCTACTTCCAAGCCTACACCAACACTTTTACGAAAGTGTCTTCTCTGCGCAATAACTTTGATATCGCTTTGTCGTATCCATGGGTGAAGGGTTTTACCTTGGGCACCCGCCCGGATTGCCTTTCAAAGGCCGTATTGGATCTTTGGAACGAGTATCACGAAAAATCCTTTGTGGCCGTGGAGATGGGCGTTCAGAGCTTCTTTAATGATGAACTGGAGTTCATGCGTCGCGGACACACCGCTGAGGCATCCTTGGAAGCCATTCATAAAATCGCGCAGAATACGAAAGTTGATTTGGGAATTCATTTAATCTTCGGAAGTCCGCAAGAGACCGATGAACGCATCGTGAAGACGGCGGAGATCGTAAACACACTTCCCATCACCAACGTAAAGCTTCACAACTTACACGTACTAAAACAAACGCCTCTCGAAGAGATGTATCACCGTGGAGAGTTCTCTCCGATTGATCAGGAGACTTACACTCGTCGTGTGGAGCTCTTCTTAAAGCATCTTTCCCCGCGTTTTGCCCTGCACAGATTGGCTGCGTATTCGTCTCGCTGGGATGAATTGGTGGCGCCTGCATGGACGAAGAATAAAATGGGCACTCATCAGGCAATTATCGATCATTTACGTGCTCACGGTTCGTATCAATCGCAGCTTTTCACTGCGAATTCAGACGCGGAACTCACTGCCCAAGCTCATTTGCTAAAAAAATCACGCCGCGTGGACACAACTCTTGCTTAATTTCTGAACAATTTAAGATCGTGTAAGATCAGCACAGATAAATTTCAGGTTCTTGGACGAGGAATCGCACATTTAGACCTGGACCTTAGTTTTACCCTCGTAGATTGACAGTGTTTTGCACTCTTTTTTCGCACGACAGATGAGTCAACAGGATCATTTAATCTGCTTAATTGATGAGCAACGTCACAAAAAAGTTGGCGTTATTTCAAAAAAAACTCTTGTAACTTCCTCCAAAGGGTTACAAAGTTGGAATTGAGATCGACACCCGCCTTATTGATGAGGCACCTAGAACAAACCCCTAGATATAGGGGTTGCCGGAAGAGAAACTGAAGGCACAGGGAGGTACTGGACGTATCTACAGCTAAGGATTAGCAACTCAGTCTCAAACAATACTTACATCTAAATATATTAAACCGTGCCGATTTTTTACGAGGGGTGAAATTTCGGAGGGGATTTTTTTGCCCAAAAGGAACTGGGCAGAGGGGACAGCATCATGTTGGAAACAACAGCTCACATCATGAGAGTTAAAAAGAGAGACGGAACTCTTGAGCCAGTGGACGTTACGAAGATCGTTGAACGCGTAACAAGAAACTGCCAAGGCCTCACTCAAGTCGATCCACTTCGCGTGGCTACAAAAGCCATCAGCGGTCTTTACGACGGCGCAACGACTAACGAGTTGGACAATCTTTGCATCCAAACAGCTTCTTTGCTTATCGGTGAAGAGCCTGAATACTCTCGTTTGGCAGCTCGCCTTCTTTCTATCTATATTGATGAAGAAGTTCGCTCTCAAAAATTCCAATCTTTTGCTGATTCAGTTACTTTCGGCTTCAATAATGGTTTGTTGTCTGAAACGACATACAAATTCGTAGAAGCTAACAAAGCAGCTCTTTGCGCGGCTATTGAGCCCTACCGCACAGACCGTTTTGAATACTTCGGATTGAGAACTGTTTATGACCGCTATCTTTTGAAAAACCCAACTTCACGTCAGGTGTTTGAAACTCCTCAATACTTCTTCATGCGTGTAGCTTGCGGTTTGGCACAATCAGTTGAAGAGGCTATCGAGTTCTATCGTTTGATCTCTTCTCACGATTACATGGCTTCAACTCCGACACTGTTCAACTCTGGTACTCTTCGCCCTCAGATGTCTTCTTGCTATCTTTTGGATTCTCCAACAGACGATCTTGAAGCTATCTATAAGAAGTACACAGACATCGCTTTGCTTTCTAAATTCGCTGGCGGCATCGGTGTTGCTTACTCTCGCATCCGTTCCCGTGGTTCTTTGATCAAAGGAACAAACGGTCACTCTAACGGCATCATCCCTTGGTTGAAAACAATGGACTCTTCCGTTTCCGCTGTAAACCAAGGTGGTAAACGTAAAGGTGCAGCTTGCGTCTACTTGGAAACTTGGCACGCAGACATCGAGGAGTTCCTTGAACTTCGCGACAACACAGGTGATGAGGCGAAACGTACTCACAACTTGAACTTGGCTAACTGGGTTCCAGACTTGTTCATGAAACGTGTTGAAACTGACGGCATGTGGTCTCTGTTTGACCCACGTGTAGTTCCTCACTTCGTAGACACTTACGGTCCAGAATTCGAAGCAGCCTTCGAAAAAGCTGAAGCTGAGAAATTGTACACTAAACAAATCAAAGCTCGCGACCTTTACTCTCGCATGATGAAAACTCTTGCGCAGACTGGTAACGGCTGGATGACGTTTAAAGATGCATCAAACATGAAAGCCAACCAAACTGGTGAAGCTGGCAACGTGATCCATCTTTCAAACCTTTGCACAGAGATCCTTGAAGTGACTTCAAATTCTGAAACAGCGGTTTGTAACTTGGGCTCTGTGAACTTGGGTCGTCACGTTGAAAACGGTCAATTCAACTTCGAAAAACTGGCGAAATCTGTTCGCACGGCTGTGAAGTACTTGGACCGCGTTGTTGATATCAACTTCTACCCTATCCAAACAGCTCAAGACTCCAACCACAAATGGCGTCCAGTTGGTTTGGGAGTCATGGGTCTTCAAGATGCTTTCTTCCAATTGAAGTTGCCTTTTGATTCCCAAGCCGCTCGTGATTTGTCAGCGAAAATCCAAGAAGAGATCTACTACAATGCTCTTTTGACTTCTTGCGAATTGGCTGAAAAGTACGGACCTCACGGTGCTTACGAGCAAACAAAAGCAGCTAAAGGTTTGTTGCAATACGACCTTTGGAATGTAACGCCTTCTCAACCAGAGCGTTTCAATGCTTTGAAAGCGAAAATCAAACAGCACGGTTTGCGTAACTCTTTGATGATCGCTATCGCTCCAACTGCAACTATCGCTTCTATCGTAGGTTGCTACGAAGCGATCGAGCCGCAAGTATCTAACTTGTTCAAACGTGAAACACTTTCTGGTGAATTCATGCAGATCAATAAGTACTTGGTGCAAGATCTTAAAGCGATGGGTCTATGGAATGAAGATCTTCGCAACGAAATCAAATTGAACGATGGTTCAATTGATGAAATCGCGGCGATCCCGCCACAGCTTAAAGAACTTTACCGCACCGTTTGGGAAATCCCAATGAAGTCATTGATTGAAATGGCTGCAGACCGTGGCGCTTACATCGACCAAGCTCAATCTTTGAACTTGTTCATGGAAAGCCCAACAATCGGTAAAGTTTCTTCCATGTACATGTATGCATGGAAGAAAGGCGTGAAAACGACTTATTACTTGCGCTCTCGTCCAGCGACTAAGATCGCAAAAACGACTGTGAAGTCTTCTAACAACGGTATGGGCTTGAATGCGGCCGCTGCAAACACAATGGATGCAGCTCCAGTTGCAACTCAAGAAGCAGCACCGAAAAAGACTTACTCAGATTCAGAAGTCATCGCATGCTCATTGGAAAACCCAGAAGCATGCGAGGCGTGCCAATAAGGCACGCCGAGCCCGCCGAAGCTTTAGCGAAGGCGGGTCCATCTTAATAAGGATATTTTATGATTTTAGATCCAGGTTTTAATCTTACACTTCGCCCGATGAAATACCCGACTATGTACGAAATGTACAAAAACGGTATCAAGAACACTTGGACTGTGGATGAAATTGATTTCTCTACAGACCTTGTGGACCTGCACTCAAAAATGACTCCGGCAGAGAGACACTTGATCTCTCGCCTGGTGGCATTCTTTGCAACAGGTGATTCTATCGTAGGTAACAACCTTGTATTGAACTTGTACAAGCACGTGAATGCCCCAGAAGGTCGCATGTACTTGTCTCGTCAATTGTACGAAGAAGCATTGCACGTTCAGTTCTATCTGACTTTGTTGGATACTTACATCCCAAATCCAGATGAGCGCGCGGAAGCTTTCGCGGCAATCGACAATATTCCATCTATCAAAAAGAAAGCGGATTTCTGCTTCAAATGGATTGATTCAATCAATGAATTGGAACAATTGAACACGAAAGAAGACCGTCGTCGCTTCTTGATGAACTTGATCTGCTTCGCAACTTGCGTTGAAGGCTTGTTCTTCTATGCAGCGTTTGCTTACGTATATTTCTTGCGTTCTAAAGGTTTATTGCAAGGTCTTGCATCTGGCACAAACTGGGTGTTCCGTGACGAATCTATGCACATGGCATTCGCTATCGAAGTTATCAAGACAGCACGTAAAGAAGAGCCAGATCTTTTCAATTCTCAAATGGAAGATATGGTTACGCAAATGCTTGAAGACGCTATCGAGTGCGAAATGGACTTTGCGAACGACGTATTGCAATTGGGCGTAGCAGGTCTTTCTCCAAAAGACATGCGCCAATACCTAGAGTATTGCGCAGACCAACGCTTGGAAAGCTTGAATATCGCTCCACGCTACAACGTGAAAAATCCGTTTGGCTTTATGGAGCTTCAAGACATGCAAGAGCTAGCTAACTTCTTCGAAAGACGCGTATCTGCTTACCAAACTGGTATCAGCGGCTCGGTTTCATTCGATGAGGCGTTCTAGTCTCCTCTGGATTCTATTTTTTGTACTATGCATCGGGGTGGGCTTCCTTCACGGATTCCTGCCCCAAGGCATTTCTAGGGACTACATTCTCCGTCCCACAAAAGTCCGCATTCTGATCACGGACGAGACTCTTTTTCCAAAGCATCTGCAAAACCAATTGGAAAACGAACTGCGCGTAAAATTTGAAGTTACAGTCACTCGTGATTGGAATTCTATTTTAGCTAAGACTGTCGCAAGCCCATCACAAGATATCTTACTTCTTCCTTCATATTGGGCCGTAACTCTTAAGCAGCAAAATCTTCTTTATAAGATCAGCAATAACGAAAGCGAACTTCCGCAAAGAATCGCTCCTGACTTTTTAGATCCGGAAACTTCTAAACGCAGTCTCTATTTCTTTCCGTTTTATTGGATGAAAACAGGATTCAAAACGACCTCTGGTGGATCCTTTGAAGACTTTTTGAAAAACAAAAAAGACGGAACTTTATTCCTACTCGCCGACGAAGACCTTCTTTTAAAGCACTTCCGCGTTTGGCAAGACAATGGACTTCTGGCTGCCGTTCAACAAAAGAAGATTCTCACCTTGCCTTTAGATCAATTGGCATCCAAGGAGCCTCGCGAAGGAGCCGTGGAGCTGCCTTTGAATGAAAACAACCCGACTCTGACAGTGCAAGATGATCTCAGCGCTCTGTTAATTTGGGGCGCATCCATTCCCGAGTCTTCTGACAAAAAAGACTTAGCTTTGGATATTCTCACGGCCTTTTCGACACCATCTTTGCAAGAGGGAAATCTGTTAAAGACACCATTTAATAGCACGCTTTTAACCGTGACAGATCTTTCTTTGCCACCGCAACGTCGCGCCACTCATATTCGTGATTTGAAATTAAAAGGCACGCTTCTGATTGATGCCAAAAACATCGAAGCACGCAAGACTCTTAAAGAAGAGTTTAATTTGCCCTTGTAACCGAGAACTGTGTCGAGCCGTTACCGCTCGTGTTTTCGTTTCCAGAAGAGTCATAGCCTCTGATTGTCAGAGTGATTGTATTCGAACCCACAGTTAAATTCGCCGCTTTGATAGCGATATTAAAGCGACCATTGCGGCAAGTACCAGAAGTGCTTGTCGAAGTGTTCGCCGACGAAGTTATGTCGAAAATATATTTCGCCGTATTCCCTACCGCAGCTGTGATCTTGTGGGTTGGATAAGTTGAAGCAAAACAGTTACCACTCATCTCCACCGCGGAGCCGTTACTTGTTGATCCCAAATTCGTCTTATCAGCCTGCAAAAACAGCTCTGTGGAATTGGGATCCGTATTCATGTTGTGAGACGTAGGATCAGAAATATCGTCCGTTAAAAGGGAATTTTCAGACATCGGACTGCAGGCAGCTAAAAAAGATGCCATAGCCACACCGACCGTAATCTTAAAGAATACTGACTTCATAACTGTCCCCCACTTATAAGAATAAAGAGAGGACGGCCAAAACTAAATCAGTTTTTAAGGAGGTCTAGGTTTGAAACATCCCTTTTCTCAAATTGAGATACTTCGGGTCGATAAAGAGGAAATAAGTCGCCATCATGACCGTCGCGAAGGGCATTAACCCCATAAAGAGGCCAATTCCTAAGTGCATCGAAACGCCCATCAAAAGCCAGATATAGCGGCTCTTATTCCAAATCACCATCGGCGGGAAATACACTTCAAAGATGATCGTTGTGAATCCAATGATCGGAAGCACCCAGGGAACCGCACGCAGGAATGTAAAATCAAACGTCGTCATCTGTGGATTCGCCAGGACACTCCACATTGCCGTTCCGTCCCACCAACTGGCGCCTTTAAGCTTTTCCCAGCCTGTATAAGCATAGATAACCATGATTTGAACTTGCATCATGCGAATCATCATCGAGCTCAATATATCGGCCTCTTTGAACGTCGTCTTCTTTTTTAAAAGATTCAAAACACTCAGGCGTTCACAAGAATTCGTAAAAGACATATAAAACAGAAACAACGAACCAATAACATCAGCTCCGAAGTGAACCGGATAGTCACGGTGCATGAACCCCACATAGATAACCCAAGACAGCCACATGATGGCACGACCACCAATACCGAGAGTTAACAAAAGAAAGAGCACAGCGCCTAAGATATTGATCGGCAGATTCATCGAATCCGGCCAGAAGTTCCAACTAAAAAGAGGTCTCCCCAACTCTGGCAAAATCGCCAGAGCTTTTTCACGAGGAATCCAACTTGCATCGGTGAAGAACCAAAGATTATAGAAACGCATTATTGTCATATAGAACAAAGTTCCACAGAGCATGATACGCATATAAGCCAAGCCTAAAAGATTCTGAGGAGCAAACCAGAAGTTTTCCCAATAAGACCAAAGCTTTTTAATCATAAGGCCTCCTCATCGCCCGATCCGTCACAGGAATAAGAGGCATTGGCATATTTTCTTTCTTCGGAAATATCAGAAACGCTTTCGTCCTTTTTTAAAACGGCTTGATCTAGAATGGGAATAGTCTCCACGATATGTTCCATATCAACAGAGACCGCTCCTGGATATTGCTTACACAACCACGGCCCCATTAGAAGACGCAGCTTCTTTGCATCCAAGACCATAAAGCGCATCAAAGCCCACTCTCTTTTTCGAGTCAGGCTTGGAACATTTTTATCGTTTTCAGGAGAAGGATAGAAAGTTTCAACAGCATCACGCAAAGATCCATCCTCAAGAGGTGGATAGTTCACAAGAATTTTAAGATACATGGGATGAGCCGGTTCAGGGGAAAAGAAGTTCCATCCGGCATTGAGCCCTACTGTATTAGCGTAGGGCCCGAGAAATCTGGAGGTGATGCGCCCAAAGTAAGAACTCACATTGGGCATCACTAGCATCGCAAATATATTATATACGATCCAGACACTAAGTAGAATTTTAAGTAGTGGCTTCGCCTTCGCCATCAATCTCGTCCGCCTCGCCATAGAATGGAAGTTCATCTTCTTCAGATGACTCCTCGTCTGTGTCAGCGAACAACTGATCATCGGAAGCCATCTCAACATCTTCATCATTGTCGAAAGCTTCTTCGGCCTCAGTCAATTCATTTTCCAACTGTTCTTCTTCTGAAAGTTCAGAACTCGCCGAAAGCTCATCAGCCCCCTCGGTTGATTCTGTAGCTTCAGTCATTTCAGTTACTTCTGCAGAACCTTCTTCAGACATTGCAGGAGCACCTTTCATGAAAGCAGCTTTCTTTTCAGCCGCCATCGCCACCAAAGTAGTGCCTGCTGCCAAAGCTTCGTCGAATTTCTTCAACCAGTTCGCATCACGAGTCGACACCGGCTCACCCATCGCAAGGGCTTCACGGATGTTTTGCGCGCGTTCTGTGTCGCGTTTTTCAGCCTGACGACGTTTTTCATCTTCGAAGAAGTTCGAAGAAGTAGAGATTTCTTCCAATTGAGAAGAGATCTTCATCAACTCGTCCTCACCTGAAGAGTAGCTAACGTTATCAACATCAGACGCTACTAGAGAGTCTGTGATCGATGCCAATGTTGGTTTTTCTTCAGCTTGCTGTTCGTCCATACCTTCAGGCAACAACTCGTCGATTTGCGACAAAGTTGGAAGCTCTTTCAAAGAACGAAGGCCGAAGATCTCCAAGAACTTACGAGTCGTACCGTATTGCATAGGACGACCTGGGAGCTCGGATTTACCTTCGAACGTTACCAAGTTTTTCTCCATCAAAGCGCGGAGCAAGTGACCTGATTCAACGCCACGGATTTCATCCACTTCGGATTTAACACATGGTTGTTTGTAAGCGACGATAGACAATGTTTCCAAAGCTGGACCTGACAATTTGAATTGGCGCGTTTTCAAAGTGCGCTTCAAGAAGTCCATATTGTCCATTTTAGTGCGCAGCTGGTAACCACCTGGAACTTCTTCCAAAGTAACACCACGACGACCACCAGCGTATTCAACCGCCAATTGATCAAGAGCACGACGCAACTTATCGCCTTTGATATTTGTGCCTTTGAACAACAATTTCAAAGACGCCAAGCTCACCGGACGATCGCTGGCAAAAAGAACGCTCTCTACGATACTTTCAAGACGCTCTTCTTCAACGAATTCTAGTTCTTCAATGTCAGCAGATTCGAAACCATCAAGCTCCGTACCTTCAACAGAAACGTCGTCATCAGAGGCTTCAGAAGCTTCCATTTCAGCCGCTTCTTCTTCTGTTGCTTCACGCAAGAAACCTTCAGACTCTTCCTCTTCTTGCAAGAAGATAGATGCGTCTGCTTCGATACCGTCGACGTTCATCTCCATGTCTTCAGAAGATTCTGTTTCTTCTGCAGTCATTTCCTGAGCTACTTCTTCTGTTTCAACTTCCGTTGCAATAGCAAGTTCGCTATCCATCATTTCTGTGTCTAAAACTTCATTATTCTTTTTGGAGTTCTTTTTCTTCTTAGACATTTCTACTCCTCAGCTTCAGTCTTAGGATCAGTATCAATAAATTCTTCAAAAACCAGTTCAGATTCAGTTACAAAAGCTGTCTCAACTTCAGTTTCAGCAATCGCTGCCACTTC
>JAGIAF010000001.1:36896-38388 GCA_017745015.1 Bdellovibrio sp.
CCACTTCAAGTTCTGCTTCAACAACAGTTTCCTCTGCCATTTCGACAGTTTCTGCCGCCGTTTCAACCATCACTTCTGCTTCGCCGCTGAAAAGTTCACCTTCAGCCGCCAGGATTTCTTCATCAGAAGCCAATTCGCTTTCGCCGTTAGCACTTTCCAAGAAGTCCAACTCGGCGTCCATACCTGCGATTTCCGCAGTTAAATCCGACATACCGGCAGTGAAATCCATTGGCGTTTCACCAAAGCTCATTTGCGCTTGTTCTTCCGTCTCCGGAGTTTCTTCAGCTAACAAATCCTCATCCGGATCGATCTTCTTAGTTTCTTCCATCATTTTGGCGGCGATTTGATCTGCGTTCATAGAGTCGTACTCTTCCACGCGAGACAATACGTCTGTTTCGATTGGCTTTTTCGTATCAACCCAGATGTCTGCATAAACTTCGGATTGATAAAGACCTACGAAGCCCATTTTACCAAGCTCAAGCAAAGACAAGAATGTGATCAAAGCTTGGCGCGCACGATCTTCTGTCGCATTTACCAGCTCCATCATTGTCACTCGGTTACCCACGATCAAACGGTCTTTCAACTCTAGAACACGGCTAGAAATAGACTGCGCTTTTGCAGCAACTTGGTGGACTTTCTTTTTAACGGAACGAAGAACTTTGCGATAAGAAGAAATCAACGAGAACAAAGCATTGTCCTCAAGAACAATTTCTTCTTCTTTTTCATCCAACTTTTCACGAGTTCCACGCAACCAAACGTCACGACCCACAAGGGGACGATCATAAAGAAGCTTCGCAGCCTCTTGGTATTTTTGGTATTCAAGAAGTTTCTGCACAAGTTCTTTGCGCGGATCTTCTTGTTCAATCACCTCACCGTTTTCGTCGTATTGAGGTAAAAGCATGCGAGATTTGATTTGAATCAACGTCGAAGCCATGGCGATGAATTCGCCGGCAACTTCAAGGTCGAGCTCTTTCATCAAACGGATATAATCTAGATATTGCTTTGTGATCTCATGGATTTTGATATCCATGATGTCCATCTCTTCCTTGCGGATAAGATACAACAGAAGGCCTAAGGGTCCTTCAAATTTTGGCAACTGTACTGTAATACTCATGAAAAACGGTCCCCTCTAACCGATCAATGCGCGCCCGATTGAATCAAGCAGGCATCGATATTTCAACAACATTCAACAAATCGATCGAGAAGATCGGGCTTTTAAATCCCAAATCCGCCCAAAGCCAACGTCACTAAGTGGTTGTAACTCCAGAAAACCGGGATCGCCAAGATGCGCAATACACCCGTCAATACTAGAGCCATCAACACCATGCTCGTGATGTGTTCATTCTGTTCCAATTTATAGTTCACTTGCGCTGGCAAAAAGCGCGCAAGCACTTTACCGCCATCCAATGGATGGAGCGGAATCATATTAAAGAAAGCCAAGAACAAGTTTGTAACGATGAAAGCTTTCAAAATTTCAATCACACCCTGTCTC
>JAGIAF010000001.1:38398-45126 GCA_017745015.1 Bdellovibrio sp.
GAGCAAAACTTGCCGTCAGGAAGAATTTCGCAACCAATCCAATCGTTAAAGCTCCGATAGAAGCTAAAAGAAGATTCGAAAGAGGACCTGCAAGTGCGATCCAGAACATATCCACACGGGGATTTTTCAGATTGCGCTCATTCACAGGAACGGGTTTTGCCCATCCGAAGAAAATCGGTGTAGCTAATACTATAGACATGATTGGCAAAATGAATGTCCCAATCAAGTCCATATGAACCAACGGGTTCATCGATAGACGCCCCATCATTTGCGCAGTATTGTCACCACGCATACGTGCAACCCATCCATGTGCGTACTCGTGAAAGCACAAAGCAAAGAGGAACGGGATAAAATAAATGCCAATCTTGGCGCCGATTTCTATCAAATCCATATTCATACCTTCATGATTTAAGAGCATCCCTAGACTCTTGTCTAGTGTGACACGTCAATTGCACATATAAAGTGCAAACATCATAACACAGCCTGTTAAGAGAAAAGCTCTCGTCTTTCCAAGATCTTGAATAAAAGAAGCGAACTAGATATGGTCGTTCCACTGTTAATTAACTAATTAGGAGAGACCATGTCTGACGTAACTAACGCACGTCCAGCTTTGACAATGCTTTCTGAAGACGAACTAGCCTTCCGTGATGCAGTCAGAGCTTTTGCTGAATCTGAAATCAAACCCCATGTGACACACATGGACGAAAAAGCTGAGATGAACAAAGACATCCTTAAAAAGCTTTTCGAAATGGGCTTGATGGGTATCGAAACGCCAGAAAAATACGGCGGTGCAGGTTCAACTTTCACAATGGCTTGCTTGGCTGTTGAAGAAATCGGTCGCGTAGACGGTTCAGTATCTGTACTTGTTGACGTACAAAACACTCTAACTACAAACGCATTCCTTAAATGGGGTACAGAAGCGCAAAAAGAAAAATACTTGGGCGCAATGGCTTCTAAATGGGTTGGCGCTTACGCTTTGTCTGAATCTTCTTCTGGTTCTGATGCATTTGCATTGAAACTTAAAGCTGAAGATAAAGGTGATAAATGGGTTTTGAACGGTTCAAAACTTTGGATCACAAACGGTAACGAAGCTGACGTATTCATCTGCTTCGCGAACATCGATTCCGCTAAAGGCTACAAAGGCATCACAGCGTTCATCGTAGAAAAATCATTCAAAGGTTTCAAAGTTGGTAAGAAAGAAGACAAATTGGGTATCCGCGCGTCTTCAACTTGCGAATTGTTGTTTGAAAACTGCGAAGTACCAAAAGAAAACGTACTTGGCGAAGTTGGCAAAGGCTACAAAATCGCTATTGAAACATTGAACGAAGGCCGTATCGGTATCGGCGCACAAATGATCGGTATCGCTCAAGGAGCATACGAAGCCGCTCTTGGTTATGTTAAAGGTCGCGAGCAATTCGGCAAACCCATCGCTCACTTCCAAGGCGTTCAATTCCAATTGGCAGAAATGCGTACTGAACTAGAAGCTGCTCGCTTGATGGTTTACAACGCTGCCCGTTTGAAAGACGCTGGTCAGGACTTCATCGAGTCTGCAGCTATGGCAAAACTTTACTCTTCTCGTGCAGCTGAAAAGATCACTTCTAAAGCGATCGACTTGTTCGGCGGTAACGGTTTCACTAAAGAATACCCAGTTGAGAAGTTCTGGAGAGATGCAAAGATTGGTCAAATCTATGAAGGTACGACTAATATGCAACTTCAAACGATCGCTAAGATGGAGCTTGATAAGTAGCCGCGGACGCGAGGAGGCTGCAGTGCCGGCAGGCACGAAAGCTGGACTTCGCCGCCATTTAGCCGCAGAATGGGGTTTATGAAATTCCTTGCGGCATGGCTTCTTAGCTTTACATTTTGTATTATTGCCGAGGGTGCTGAGTCAAAACCAGCACCCTCTGTTTTTCGCCTTCACCTATCCAACGAACCGACGTCTTTAGATCCAAACAAACAGAAAACATCGGCTTCAAGCTACGTCTTGGGAAATCTCTTTCGCAACATCTACACCTTTGACGATCAAAAAGGCCTCCAACCTGATTTGGGGGAATCCTGCAAACGCAACAAACAAAAGAGCCTGATTTGTAAGATCAAAAAAAATCTGAAGTGGAGTGATGGCAGCGATATCACCGCCGAAGACTTTCTTCGCACTTATAAAAAAATCCTCGATCCCGCAACGGGCTCCCCGCGCGCGGATCTGCTTTTTAAAATCAAAAATGCACAGAGCATTTATAAAGGTGAAAACAAACCTCTGGGAGTTTCAATTCCTGACAAATGGACTTTGAAATTTGATTTCGAAAGCCCCGACCCTGATTTTGAGTACAACCTTTCGAGCTTTCTTTTAGCTCCAACAAAAATGGATCTGAATATCGTAACCGGCCCCTACAAACTGAAGGAGTGGAAGCACGGGCAGAAGTTGGTGCTCGAACAAAACTTACGTTACATCGGCGCCCATCCTGCGCGTCCTCAAGTTGAATTCCTTTTCATTGAGGAAGACACCGTGGCTTTGCAACTCTATGAAAAGAACGAATTGCAGTTCTTGCGTCGTCTACCAACTCTGTTTATTCCCACAGCGAAAACTCGCAAAGACTTTCATTGGATTCCCGTCACTCGTCTGGACTACATCGGATTTGGCCCCGAGTTGAAGGATCGCGAAGACTTGCGCAAAGCTTTCACTTACTCGTTAAACTTCGCAGAATTACAGAAGATTTTCTCCTCTGAAGGCCGTCCTGGTTGTGTCGGGCTCCCCGATTCTTTCTTTCCTAAAGCGGCTCCTTGTTTTGATTTCGATCTAACAAAAGTTCCAAAGCTTAAAGATTCCAAAGTTTATACTTTGATGTTTTCAACCTTAGGCGGAGAAGACCACAAACGCGCCACGGAGTGGATGCAGGACCAGTGGCAAAAAAATGCGGGCTTAAAAACCCATCTTGAAGTGAAAGAGAACAAAGTTTATCTGAAGGACCTCCAAAACAATCCTCCCCCTTTGTTCCGCAAAGGTGTGGCGCCGGATCGCCCGACATGCCTGGCAGCGCTGGAAACTTTCGCCACCTGGAGTCCCGAGAACTACATCCAACTTAAAGATCCATCCTATGGAAAAATTTTGGAACAACTTGCGACCGCAACCAAAAGTGCGGATCAAAAACGTCTTTGTCTTGAAGGAACACAGTTCCTTATGAGTCGTCACCTTTTGATACCTCTGGGCGCCATTCAATTCGCAATCTTGGTCAAAGAGGACTTTGTGGGTTGGAAATTGAATCAAATGAATCAGCTGGACTTGTCGCAGCTGCATCCAAGACCTTAAACTGGATGATATATGACATTGCCAGCTCAATCCGTGGATATTCACAAAGATCAGATCGTTTTTACTGAAGGGGATGCCGGAGACTGCGCCTATATTATCGAAAAAGGCCGCGTTCTAGTTTTCATCACCAAAGATCAGGAAGAAATTCCGTTATCAATTCTTGGCGAAGGCGAAATCTTCGGCGAGATGTCCTTGATCGACAATCAGAATCGTTCTGCCAGCGTGCGCGCACTTGAAGATGTCCGTCTGAGTATTGTGACCCGCGAGCAACTTTTAGAGCGTGTTTCCCACGCCGACACTGTCGTACAGCTTTTGATGCGTGTATTATTGAAGCGCCTTCGTCGCAATAACAACACAACTCAAGGCGGCCCGGTTAAGCTTTCCGATCTACAATTGGAAAACACTGGCGCAGGGGATGATAAAACATCGGCAGCTCTACAACAGATCAAACTTGAAAACGAAATTTTCCAAGCGTTCCAGAACAAAGAATTTGAATTGTTTTATCAACCCATCGTTGAACTTAAGACTCGTCAAATTAAAGGCTGCGAGGCTTTGCTTCGCTGGAAGAGCCCCACTCAAGGTATGATTTCTCCGAATGTCTTTATCGACATCATCGAAAACTCTTCGATGGTGATTCCCATCGGCCACTGGATTATCAATCAAGCTCTGAAAGACCTAAAGACTATCCAAGAAAAACTGCGCGTCGCTGGCAAAAATGCTGAAGCTGACATCTTTATGATGAGTATTAATATTTCCGGACGTCAATTCACTCATTCTGATTTCTTGGGAAATCTGGAAGACCTGCGTGAAAAACACGAATTGGAAACTCGCAATATCAAATTGGAAGTCACCGAGCGCGTGATGATGGACGGAGCCTTGGCTCTAGAAACACTTCACAAATGCCGTCAACATGGCTATGCGATCTCGATTGATGACTTCGGCACAGGCTTCTCAAGCTTGCAGTATCTAACGCAAATGCCGATCAGTTACCTAAAAATTGATCGCTCTTTCGTGATGAAAGTCTTAACGGATCCAAAATCAAAAGCTGTTGTGAACGGTATCATTTACTTAGCTCGCGCCATGGATATCGAAATCATCGCAGAAGGTATCGAGCAGACCAACGAAGCCCTGGTTCTTGAAACTCTGGGGGCACAATATGGTCAAGGTTACCTGTTCTCTAAACCGGTAGAATTCGTTCAATTTACAAAACTTCTTTAATTCATTACTTCAGGAGAAAGTTCCAACACATAAAGTCTCTCAATTCGATACGTGAAACTTGATATTTCATTTTGAGATGACGGAATTCCGTGGTCTAGGTTTATTGAACTTTCTTCGGAACTCCTAAAGTCGACAAGACCTTCGCCGATAAGATCTATGTCTTAAGACATTTAACCAGCTTAAGATCATCAACTGGGGGTCACGTATATGGCTGACAAAAAGTTTGAAAAACAAATTCCTAATAATGTCGTTTCTCTTGAATCCGCAAAATGCTGCGGTGAAGGCTGCAAAAAGAAAGCTGAAAAAGCGAATTTCTGCGGTGAACACTTCACTTGGTTCAAAGAAGGTCTGATGACGAAAGATGGTCATAAGGCCCCTGACTTTGACAAAAAGTACTACCACTTTACCGCGCGTAAAGCCGGTTAGTTCGACTCTCGTTATTATTTCGAATTCCAAATCCGTTAAAAGCCAGAGCTCCCACTCTGGCTTTTTTTATTGCTTCGGGCTCTGCCCCAACAATCCAAAGACCGAAATTTTAAGATTTATAGGTGACCGTAGAAGGCTACAAAGACAATAAGCCCAAAGAAGAAATATTTTGCTGTGATTGATGCGGCTTCGCGTAGTGGCATGACTTCTTTTCGGCCGGCTTTGCTGATAACATAACACCAACTTTCCTCTAGGAGTCATAAGTGAAAAAAGCCGTCGTTATTACCGGAGCCAGCAGTGGAATTGGCGCAGCAACTGCTATTGAGTTTGGAAAGAACGGCTATTTCACCTACTTGATGGGGAGAAATAAAGAACGCCTTCAAGGAGTGGCCTTGAAATGTCGCTCAGGTGCTTCCATCATGTCATGCGATATGACGGACCTGCCCGCTCTTAATAAACGCCTTAATGAAATTCTCTCAACCAGCATCCACCGCGTGGAAGTTTTGGTAAACAACGCCGGCATCTTTGATGTTCACACTACGGAAACCGGCACTGATGAAATTTGGCAAAAAGAGTTTGAAGTGAACTTGATGGGTTCTGTGCGCGTGGCTCGCGCTTTCTTTCCTTACTTCAAGCAACATGGTGGCGGCAGCATTGTAAATGTGTCATCCACTTTAGGTATGAAACCTTCCGCAAACACCGGTGCTTATTCCGCAATGAAAGCGGCGATGATCAACTGGACCCAAAGCATGGCGCTAGAAGGCGGTCCTTTCAATATCCGTGTGAACTGTGTCGCTCCAGGAATTGTGGATACACCTATCCACGGATTCCACTCTTTGGAAGAATCTAAAAAGGGCGAAGCTTTAGAAAAAATGAAAGACCTACAACCTTTAGGTCGCATTGGCACTCCGCAAGAGATCGCTCGTTCTATTTACTTCTTGGGTGACAACGAACTTTCCAGTTGGACGACAGGAGCGGTTTTGGCCGTTGATGGAGGAATCAACCTCAAATGATCTTAACTTTAAAAAGCATCTTCAGCAGTGCCCATCTTTATCATCAGCCCCAATGGAGTTTGGAGGAAAATCTCAAGAACTTTGGCAGATGTTTTACCGAGCATGGACATGGCCACAACTACACCTTAGAGGTGGGATTTAAAGTTCAAGATGATCTTGAAGTAAAACTTCAAGAGTATAAAACGCTCTTAAAGTCCCTCACCGATCGCCTGGACCATGAACATTTGAACTTTGTGATTCCGGAATTTAAGACGACAATTCCTACAACGGAAAATATCGCACTGTACTTCCTGGGAAAACTTAAAGAGTCTCTTTCAGAAAAAGAACTCGCCCACATCCGACTTTACGAGATGAATGACCTTTGGACGGAGATCCAGCTATGAGTGATGAAAACGAAAAAGTCCGCCTCTCAAAATTGATGGCAGAAAAAGGCATTTGTTCCCGTCGTGAGGCCGATGATTATATCTCGCGCGGCTTGGTGATGGTTAATGGCGTGACGGTCGACACTTTGGGAACTAAGGTGGATCGCGACGTTAAAATCACGCTTGAAGCCCAAGCACTGAAGCAACAAAAAAAGCTCGCGACCATTTTGTTGAACAAACCCATTGGCTATGTTTCCGCACAACCTGAACCGCAATACATTCCGGCGATTCGTCTGATCACTGCACAAAATCAATTCGGTGATTCAAAACTGCGCCTGAAGCCAGAGCACTTACAAGGCCTGGCCGTTGCGGGTCGCTTGGATATCGATTCTCAAGGTCTTTTGC
>JAGIAF010000200.1:0-3552 GCA_017745015.1 Bdellovibrio sp.
GGATATCTTCATAGCTTCTTGAGAACTGAGCGAATGCCGCCTGCATTTGGGATTCTGTATTTTTCTGCCACCAATTATCAAATGAATTTGTTGCTTGGTCACCTACGACGGATGGACGAGCTTGTGCCGCTAGGTAAGAGACAAAACCACTATAGTTTCCACCGGCAGATTGAACTGGAATGCTGTAAATACTAGCTACACCATTTGCAGAAAGCCTAGAGCTCGAGCAGCTATCAAATTGATCTTTGTCATTGCGAATTGCCGGTGGCATGAATACAGACGGATAGCCCAGAGAAGATTTAATAGCTTGATCGCCACGCTCTACATCTGGTCCACAAATCATCTGCATAATAAAGAAGTCAGTAATGTTGGGCGTGTAAAAGTCGCCAACTTTTCTATAGAAAGAAACGCCTTTGATTTTTTCTGCACTGGTGGGCGCTTGAGTATAATAAGTAACCCAGCCACGGCCTTTTTCCATCATCGGAGATGGGGCGCCAAGTGCCGTATAGATTGACCAAAGAATTTTATAATATGCCTGCATTGAATAGTTCTGAGCTGCCGTGCGGATTTCAGAATTCAGCAACAACAGAGCTCTACCAAGTACTTGGTCTTCTTCGGAGCTCATGCCAGACACGATCGTTTTAAGAGCTTGCTTCTGAGCAGTAGTTAAGTCGCGCAGGTTTTCTTCTTTCAGAAGTTCTTTTGCTTCTTGAGCCACAGCTTGAAGAGTTTGGAACTGCTGTCTTTCGATAAACGCTGGGTCTGTCAAAAGGAAGTCCTTTTGATTTTCTTCTAAATTGGCTTTGATACCGTAAAGTGGAGAAAGGCGCTCAAGTGGCTGAGCATAGTTTTTACCATATCTCTCCGTACGGACTTGTTGTATGAAATCTTTATAGAACGAGTAGCTGGCGTTATACATACTCATAAGTTGAGTAATGCTATCTTGCCAGTTTGAATAAGACTCATAAACTTCAGCCAAGTTCGTCATGCGCCATGCAGCCATTTTCTCCTTAAAGAGTTTCATGTTTGCTTGAAGTTCTGTGTCATCAGATTTCCACTGTGAACGTTTTAAAGAGTTCACATTTTCCTCAACATGAGTTGCAATGTTATCCAACTCGTCACCATCGAAGGCGTTCTTCCACATATAAGTGATCGAGCGATTGAGCCATTGATCAATTTGAACGAAGGCTGCGATCTGCAAGCCCTTCACAAGAAGCAAGCGAATGCCTTTAACCTGCATACCGCCTGGTAAGATCCAAGTCGCAACATCTACACCAGTTACACGCAAGACCGCTTTTGCCGCTGTGGATTCGCTTGCGCGCATGAAAGCACCTAGTCTTGCTTTGGCAATATTAGAGCCCAAATTTTTAACAGCTTGTTTTTCGCTCGCTTCTGCGATGCCTTGAGCTGCCAAGGATTGAATGCCCCCGGCAAGGGCAGACGATGTAAGCATTGAAACCAACATAGGCGCTGATTCCCAAAGGACTTTTCCTAGGGCGAGCTGTTCGTAAGCAGCATTACAAGGGTCTTTATCTGCTCCATCTAGCAAATTTTGAACTTTATTGCCCATCATCACTTTCGCGCAGGCCATAACGTTTGGATTCATCATGATTTGAGAAAGATAGTTCTGTGCGAACATACCAACAGACATACCAAGGTATGGAATCATATGGTGGAAAGCTGGATTTTTAAGATACATTCCAAGGAGGTTCGAGGTGATACCTTGAGCAGACATGAAGGCATAGAAACCAAAGACACCCATTGGCGATAATGAGTGCTCAATATGTTGCTTCATCGCTACTGGATTTTGCGAATAGTTTGAAACCAATTGCGTCGCCACGACGCCACCCATAGCCATAAAGAAGACTGCGGATTCCGCCGGAAGATTTTTGGTAGAGTGAGAAAGCGCAGCTTTACCCGCAGATTTTACTTTCATCATCTCGTTTTTAAGCATTTGGTTGATTGATTTTGGGCTGTATTGACGCAAACGATCTGGGTCGGAGAATGGGAACTCCATAACGGGATTCTGAGTACCCTTTTCCAAAACAGTGACCGTTCTTGCGTTGGAATCCACTCTCACGTCATAGCCCATTTTGTCCATGAGCTCTTTGTCTTTGATAAGACGGGTCTTTTCTGTTTCCGTAAGATTATGCGTTTGAACGCTTGTTTGATAATTATATGAATTCAAAGATTGTGGAGACATATCAACGCCATAGTTCGAATACTTCTGCGCGTATTTGCCGGTAGCATATTGAGTTACTTGTTGTGCCGCCGGAGCGATGGAAGAGAATAAAAACACCGAAGCCGTGGTTAGGCTGATCAATGATTTGAATGTTAAAGCTGGCTTAAACATAGTCTTCTCCTCGAAATGGAAAAACATCTCAAGTTGAAGAGAAGCAAGCTTCGGGCCCCTTAATCGGAACGTGGTGGGTATGGCACGTCTCAAAGTGAGACGAAGCTCATTTGGGGCACCACCCTGTATAACTAAAAGACAACGGAGAGCATCCAGCGATTTTCAGTATCCCTGCGTTCCGCTTCGAGACGGTACTCGATTTTCCCGTGATCATAGGCCATCGCTAGACCACCGATCCCGAGCGAACGTCCCTCATTGGTCGAGTAAAGATAATCTGCCTTAATCACCGAGCGGAAATGCTCGGTCCATTTGGTCATAAAGAGCGTTTCGACTCCCAAGTAAGGCTTCGCGATTTCTGTCAGATCCGTATTCTTACTGACAGCAAGCCAACTCCAGCGTGTGGCTTGGGCCAGCGGCAAATCGAAGCTCGTACCAATGCCACCATTCACATAAGGTAAGAATTTCGGTGAGGTTCCAATATCAATCATCCATGTCATAGGTTTTTCCAACTGAGTCCATGGTGATGTGGAAAGAATGCTAAGAAGAACAAACTCATAGAGATCCCAATTCTGCAAAGTGGGATGATAGCGCAGATCAAACGAGAAGAAATTCAGCTGCGAAAATGGCGCAAGCCCACTGTCATCAGAAAGAAGATCATGAAAACCACGACGGAACTTGAATTGATAGAAATCCACTTCATCAATTTGTCCATATCCTAGATAGAACGCCGTTGTGGGAGGACTTAAAAGGGGAGATTTTGGCAAAACGATTTCTACGGGATCTGTTAAAGAGCCCAGGCGTGCGCGGGCTACAGCTAGATCGTACTTTTCGGATTTGTACTCTTTGTGATCGCGATACTCTTTGATCGCAAGATAGCTCATCGCTGCTTCCAAAGCTTCCGCCTTTTTCTTTTTTGGAAGTTGTGCGTATTTATCGCTGTCGGCTGCTTTATTTTGCAAAACTTCTTTCAGTGCGGATCTTTGTGAAAGATTCAAATTTCCATAGCGAGTGCGCCACTCAGTTTGCAGTGACGTGCGAACTTGCTCCTTTGAAAGCAAACCTTCCTGATTTAAAACCTTCACGGTATCGAGTGGAATTACAAAGTCATGAAAATGATTGGTAAGCTGCGCGCGGGGCTCAGCAACTTCAATTAGCTCTAAAATTTGTGAGGAGCAGTTATCGTCAGAAAAGTAATAGGG
>JAGIAF010000200.1:3562-6290 GCA_017745015.1 Bdellovibrio sp.
GTGCATAGCTGCCTTCAAGCTCCAGTAGATGATTAATCATCAACTCAACTTGCGCAGGACTTAGGTTCAGGCGGTACTCCCACAAATCTCGCCCCTCAAGATTTGAGTACTCACGAATTTTCTGATGATAAGGCAGCATTGAATAGCTACCTGGATAATAACCAAAGATACCTTTAAGTGCATAGAGCGCACCATCTTCAGTACCGGTGCTCGCAGCATAGTTAATTCCATAATCCAGCAGATCAAGTTGTCCGGTATTTTTGGGATTATGCATTCTTAAAAACGTATGGCCAAAGCTAGAAGGAGCACTGGATAGGTCAGAGGCCGCAAAAATTAAGTAAGCTTCGGTAGCACCTAAGCGTTTCTTCCATTCGTCGCGCTCAGGGCATGCCACCAAATCCTGAGGTTGAATAGAAAGTGATTTTTTAAGCCACGATACGCGTGCCAGATAACGACATTGTTGTTGTGCGGATTTTTCAGAGAAAAGGAGATCAATCGTGGAAAGCAGTTCTGTGCGAGGATTCTTTTGCCCATCAGATGCAACGAAGAAATTCCCGCGAATGGGAGAGTGATAGCTGCCAGTCCAAGATTTTCGATAGTGGCCTAAGCGCAACCAGGCCGGAGACTCGTCAAGTTTAAGCTCAAGAGCTTGCTTCTTATAGGATTCAGTCTGCGCAAATGAAAAGCCCCACACAAGATGTGGGGCTGAAAGCAATAAGATGAAACTTAAAAGCTTAAGAACCATGGCAAAGGCTAGAAAGTTCCTTTTGACCAGCAAGTTCGCTGTTCAAGTTTTTAACCATATCAACTGCAGATGTATTCGCAGCTGGGATGATTTTTGTGTAAGCATCTTGAGTGAAAGAGCCGAATGCATTTTGAGCTGCTGAATTAGAGCAACCTTTCATTTGCGCCAAAGTCGCTAGTTTTTGACCGTGACCTTGAGCCATCTCGCGAGAAAGATCTTCTTGGTTTACTTCAACGAAGTACTGAATTTCCTTGTCGTTCATAACGATAGAGCTAGAAGAACAACCTGAAGTACCAGATGTGATACCAAGAGGCTGAGTCAAAAGAGATTGGTTGGTAGTCATTGCAAGAAGTTGCAATACTTTTGAGTTTTTAGTGATGATCATACTACCCAAACCGCAACCTGAATCGGCGGCCATTGCATGAGCAGAGAACATTAAAAGACATGTGATAAGAACCTTTTTCATGGTAATCTCCTGTTGTTTATCAATAATGCTTGCGTACTATTGTTGGGACATCAAACATTAAATATAAAGTCGGACCTCAGGAGGCATTCATGTCTGTGATGGAAGTAACAAAAGATAACTTCAAAGAGATCGTCGAACAGAACCAAATTGTTATCGTGGATTTTTGGGCTGTTTGGTGTGGGCCTTGCAAACGATTTGCTCCCATCTATGATGCTGTTGCGGCCAAGCATCCTGATATTAAATTCATCAAGATCAATACAGACGAACAGCCAGAGATTGCTGCAAGTTTTGAAGTGAAATCGATCCCCACATTGGCAGTTATTAAAGAGCAAGCGATCATCTTCGTACAGCCGGGTGCTGTGAATGAAGAGGTTCTTGAAGCCATTGTTAAGAGAGCAAAAGAGATCGACATGGCAACGGTGGAAAAAGATTGAACCGAACTATTCGCCACGCGAATTAGGTACCCCTTTTGTCACTTTGTTTATTCATATACAAAATCATCTTTTTGCACAGTCTTTCCACAATCAAAATTTCCTAAAGAAGCTCGGCAAGATGCACTTGTCGGGCTTCTTTGGCTTATGGCTTGCTCCTTAGTCTCTCGAAATCAAAAACAAAGAGAGGCTTTATGCAAGCAACTAAAAAGATCGTACTTTCAGCTATCACAGCCGCGTTCATGTTAACTTCAGTTTCTGCAAGGGCAGGCAACAAAGGCACTGCAATTTTGGGAGCTGTTCTAGGCGGAGTCGTCATCGGCGGACTTATCGGTGCTAGCATTGCGCAGGATTTTGATGATGATGACAATCGCGAATCACAGGGTATTTGGAATCAAGCTTTAAACAGAGACTACCGTGATACTCCTTATAGTTGGCAAGGTCGTGAGCACCGAGGGCGTTTGCTTTTCACTAGTGAAGGATGGCAAAACGGACTTTACTGCCGAGCTTATCGCAGTGAGGTTTGGAATCGTCGTGCCGATACTCCGATGGTCACTCGCGGAGTGGTTTGCCAAGATCGCAATGGCCAATGGTTCCGTCGCGAGAACTCGTCTGTAGAAGAACGTCATGATGATTACCGTGACAGTCGTGACCGCGGAGATCGTGAGGATCGTCGCCGTGATGATAGAAGAGAAGAAGGGCGCGATGACCGTCGAAGAAGTGAAGGCCCAGGCATGAGCAGAGGAGGATTTGGTGGCAGCGGATTTGGCAGCGGTGGTGTGTTGCCGGCTCCGGGAGTGCGATAGACTTTGGACATAAAAAAACCCGCTGTCTCCAGCGGGTTTTTGTTTTTTTACTCTTTTACGATTTTAACGTGTTTGATGATTACGGGTTCAACCGGGCGATCCATTGGACCAGTTTTTGAGTTTTCAATCGCGTGAACGACATCCATACCATCAACAACTTCTCCGAACACAGCGTGACGGCCATCTAACCAAGGAGTTGGAACAGTTGTTACGAAGAACTGAGAACCGTTTGTGTTTGGTCCTGCGTTCGCCATTGAAAGGATACCTGGTTTAGAGTGCT
>JAGIAF010000201.1 GCA_017745015.1 Bdellovibrio sp.
GTTTCAATACACTGTGACAACCATCGACAATTAGCAACAATGCATCAGACTATTCTCTAAATGCAGGCGCTTATGATAGGCAATGAAGCCACACCCACTAGTTTTAAAAAGCTCGCGGAATCCTTCTCCGAAATGATTCAAAGCGAAGGGGTTTTCGTGCGTCCATATGCCAACTCTCAATTGATCCACTTCAATCGTTTGTCCAAAGCAGAGCAAGAAGATGTCCTCGAAAGAACTCGCGACTTCGTCTTGAGCTGCTCGAAGGTCAAACAACGAGATGGATCTCTCACAAGCAATCGTGAGTTGGTTGAGTCTTTGCTGAATGTCACAGGAATGACGATCCGTAAAGAAGACTTGGATCTGATTGACGATAATCAGTTCATCGAAATTTATAGTAAAAGCGGCATGCACATTTTTCGCTCATTCAATATCTTTGAAGCCAGCAGCTACACCTTCGAAGATCTGTGCTGCCGTCAATGGCACCATCTTTATCAGCGCTCTCCTGAAGAGCAGGAAAAAGTGTTAGCCTTTGCGATGAAGTTCTTTACTCAAGAAAATCCAGCCCGCATGGAAACAGGATTGGGGATTACCAAAATCATTGAAAAAGACACCCTGGAGAAGTTGATTTACCGAGTTGAAACCAAATGGGGAATTCCTGTATTTAAAAACGGTCAATTAGAAGGGGTTCTGACCATCGTCATCAATTGGAATGAAAACCCCATTCCACAGTTTTATATTCCAAATTAATCAGCCTGATAAATGACAAGTTGCCTGCAAGACAAACCAAAACAAGTATGAGTTTGTCATATGTTACAACCTCGCGCTCAACTTCCTTTACGAAACCTCTTCCGCGCTAAAGCGGAACGAATCTGTGACTTCATTCAAGAAGAAGGGGTTTTATTTCGTCCTTTTGCGAGGGAAACTCTGCCCTATTTCTGCAAGCTTCCGCTGACAGAGCAGCAAGTCGTTGTTCGCGACATCACACTCTATGAACAAATCTGCCAAGACGTCAGAGCGGCGAAAGGTTCGCTGAAAGACAACCACTTGTTTTTGCAGAAAGCATTAAATCGCTTCAATTGGCACATTCGCCCGGAAGATCTCTTAAAGATCCATGAAGAGCACTTGTTAGAAATCTATGACTTGAATCAAACCCAAGTCTTTCGCAGCTTTAGATTCTTTGAGGTCTGCAGTTATACGTTGGAAGATCTTTATTGCCGCAAATGGTGGCATCTTTATCACCGCAATCCTTCAGACCAAGATTTTGTCTTTCATGAGGTCGAAGAGTTCTTGAATCAAGCCCCTCCCCAGGCTCGGCCTTTTCCTTTGCGAAGCACCCGCATTGCCGAAACCGATACCTTAGAGCGCATCATCTGCTATTCAACGATTGAATGGCTTTTGCCTATTTTGGATGGCGAGAAATTAGCGGGAATGATGACTGTTATAAAATGCCAGCTTGAATCTGAATTTACGGCAGGCTAACTTTAGTTCGAATGACACCAGAAAAGTACGACAACACACCTCAAGGACTCTTTAGAAAGTATTCGAATTTCATCACTGAGATGATTCAGAGTGAAGGCCTTCTCTTTCGTCCCTACTCGCGCACGACTTTGCCATATTTTTCGCTTCTATCAGAAGCGGATCAAAGAGCGGTCTTAATCAACCTCAAAAACTATGCGGAAACGTGCCTGGCAGTGAATGCTCAAGGGCATTCTTTAAAAGAAACCCGCTATATGGTTCAAGAGTGCCTGCGATTTAATGGTTTTCAAATGCGCCCTTCAGATCTTGAGCTGATTGAAGACGATCACGTCGTAGAGATCTATGGTGGTTCCGAACATCAACAACTCTTCCGCAGCTTTGGCTTCTTCTTGCACTCAAGCTACACTCTGGAAGATCTCTATTGCCGCAAGTGGTATCACCTCTATGATCGTGTTGCTGACGACCAAATTTTGGTGGCGGAAAAAGTGCATGATTTCTTGATGCAAAAAGACCCCGCGCCTTTAAAGCTAATGTTGCCAGAGCAAAAGATCGTCGAGAAAGACACTCTTGAACGCTTGGAATGTCATTCAAGCTTTGAGTACCTTTTGCCGGTTTTTAAAGGGGCTGAATTGGCAGGTTTTATGACCTTGCTTAAAACAAGGATCGTGACTTAAGTTTCCCCGTCGTCTTCAGAAGAAGCCGTTTCAGAAACAGGATTTTCGGCATTTTTTAGCTCTTCCAAAGCCATTTCCGCTCTGGTTTTATAGCCTTTTTTGCTATTGCAGTCTTTGCAGGAAGGAACGCAGTTATTCTTAGTGGATTTTCCGCCGCGAGCGATAGGAATCAAATGATCCATCGTCAAATCCGCAGGTTTAAACTTGTTCCCGCAGTGATAGCAGAGACCTTTACCTAATTCTTGCCGCCACCATTGGCTTTGACGAAGCTCACGAGCTTTCGCTTTTTCCTTTTTTTGGTGTGCCTCAGGGGCTGCGCTAAAGAAATAATCCATGGTCTTTTATATAGCGGAAACGGTGTTCCCTCGCAATCCCAACCCCTATAAATGCTTATAGTAGGTATAAAATTTCTGGTCTGGACAGTTATGAGCCTCCTTCCGATACTCCATTCCGGAGGCTTTCATGCACAAAATTACCGGTTTTTTTGTTGGTATTTGCCTACTTTTTTCGGTCTCGGCACAAGCTGACGCTATCGTTCCCCTCACAAATGATGACCCGATTACGAACCAAACACTTGAACGCGACATGTTTGATTTCGTCGCCCAAACCCTGGGATCGGGTAAAATGGCTTCACATATGTCCTGCACTCTAAAAACTCGTGTCGGTCGTGAGTTGCGCAAGTTCTCGACTGGATCAGAATGGGTCGAGTACATCGAGGTCAATTTCAACTCTTCCGAATTTGACGGTGGTAAAAAGACGTCCTTCAAGATCCCGATGGGTGCGAGATACGGCGTAAGAAAAACACCAAATCAATGGTCCGCAATGGGCGAAGACATCAAAATCGAGTTGGGTGATCGCTATGGACACTGGATTCGTTTCGCACATGATGGCAATGGCCGTCTTATTTTGCTGCAATTAGGGAACGATCTAGCCGTAAATCCCTGCTCTCGCCGCTAACATTTGAAGGGTCTAAACTGGCCCTTTGTCCTCTGTTTAACTCCTCAATTTTCGGCCTTTTTCTGCCGATATCTTTTTGAAGATAAAAATTGAGGAGCATTGCTATGTCTGTAAAAACCTTTAAAAAAGGCGAAGTGATCTATAAGGACGGAGATAAAATCACCTCTGTTTTCTTGATCCAATCCGGTGGTGCAAGCCAGTGCCTGATCCGCGGTAAGAAAACCATCGACCTTTTCCAATTGGGTGCCTCTCACATTCTGGGTGACCAAGTTATTTTGGGTGCGCAAACCCATCCCACTTCTGCTGTCGCAACAACAGAAACAAAAGTTTTGGAGATCCCGGTTGAGACTTTGAAATCTCAATACGAAGGCGCTCCGCAAATGTTGAAAGTGATCATCAAATCATTAGCAGAACGTCTTCGCTTAGCAATGAATGAAGTGCGCTCCACGAAGCTTGAGAAAGACTCTTCTCCTTGTCCTGAGGACCAAGTGGCGAAGGCTTTCGGCGCTGTTTTCCATACCGCAAATCATAAAGGTGACAGATCCACACCAGGCCGCGTGATCGTAGAGTGGGGCATGATGAAGCAGTACTCGCAACGTATTTTCGGCGAGGGTCCAAAGCGCATTGAGCAAGTGATCAATATTTTGGTCAAACAAAAAATGGCTCTCTATGAAATGGGTAAAGCCCCCGACAATCCAGAGGGACCCGATGAAATTCAAAAGGTTCACTTCTTGGATTTGGGTTTGCTTGAGAGCTTCTTTGAGTTCTATCAATACTACTACTTCAAAGGTGGCCGTACTGAATTGCTTAAAGTCGATGAAGTTTGCCAAAACCTTTTAGACGGTTTGTTGAAGCTCACTGTGGATGCTGAAGTGGATCGCTTTGGTGTGGTCAGTCTTGAATTCGCAAAATTCGTTCAGTACTGCAAAGACGAACTGGGTATTAATTTGAACAACGACCACTTTGCCCGCCTTGAGGGTAAAGGCGTATTCATGAAACGCAGAAACGTTGCCAACAGCGTCCTTCTGCAATTTGAAGTCAAAGAATTCCGTTCGATGTTTGGCAGCTGGAAAATGCTTCGTGAGATTGAAAAATGGAACGAGCGCGGCTTTGTCGATATGGATGAAAAAGAAGAAAAACCTAAGAAACGTTCCAACGGTCCTTCCTGCCCTGCTTGCAGCGCAGAAGTGGTCGCGGGCGCGAAATTCTGTGGTGAGTGTGGTCATAAACTAGTGGCGGCGGCGTAATATGAGTCCCTTGGTTGTCTTTAAAAACATTGGCTCTGCATCAGAAAAAAAATCTCTCTTTGAACGCCTGACGTCTGAAGAGGGAGAAATCGTTCTTAAAGGCAAACAAGATCAGTCGTTCATCGTAACGGCCATTTCCCTGGGGGAAAACCAAATCCAGTGCATCACTCCTGAGGGAGTGTCGATGAAATTTGGTCTGAAAGAAGTTGTGACCGCGAACTTCACTGTGGGCGGCGAAAAGTATCTTTTTGAAGCTTACGTGATGAACTTCGAAGGCGGTGCGAACCTCACGGTATTAAACCTCTTCCATTTGCAACGTCGTAAAAACTTCCGCTACACGATTCCAACAAATTATGCGGCAGATTTCTGCGTCACGACTTTGAATTCCAGAAGTACGAAAATTTCTTGCCGTCTTTTGGATTTAAGCACGGAAGGCTGCGCGATTCTAATGACGCCGGATATGGCAAGTCTGAAGCAAGAAGACCGCATTGAAGCGGCGATTTTCCTCGGTGAACGCGATCCGATCTTGGTGCAAGGCTTCGTTAAGAACTTGCGCGCTCGAGGCGATGATTTGATTCTGGGTGTGGAGTTCAATCACCTGGCCAATGCCAGCGAACACGCCATCACTTCTGCAATCACAGAAATGCAGCGTGAAATCTATCTGCGCAAAACCGCCTAGAAGGTACGCCGTACCTTTCGGGGGTGCGGCGAGCTATCGTCTGAGTGTCGGATAGTAGAGTTTATTGTCCCACATTCCTTCGTTGAAATACTGAATTGTAGCTTTAAGCTTATTAAGCAATTGATCACGGCGATCTGCAGGGTCTAGCAAAGACTTCTCACCATTAAAGTCTGCGATGGCAAACATTTGTGGATCACCGCGCCCTACCGCCCAACGGATTCGGAAATCCTTTGCGAAAAGTTGGTAAATGCCATCGTTGAAAGTCACGGCTGTTTTATCGCCTGGGATGAACACGGAACTGCCCAAGAAGTTTTCCTCTTTAGGAGCTATACCCAAGAAATCCAGCACCGTTGGTAAAACATCAATCTGCTGCACCACCATGCTTGTATCCACTTTCGGAAATTGGAAACTTGGATGATAGAAGAACAGCGGAATACGATAGTCCCCCACTTCGTTTTGATATTCAGGGCGATAGTGCAAGGACGTATGATCGGCTGTGATGATGAACAAAGTGTCTTTGAACCATGGTTTCTTTTCTGCTGTAGCAAAGAACTCTTTCAGAGCTAAATCAGTGTAACCCACGGTTTTCAAAATCGGAATCGCGCCTTCTGGGAATTGCGCTGCGTATTTCTCTGGAACTTTGAACGGATGGTGCGAGCTCAGAGTGAAAACCGATGTCATAAACGGCTGTGGCACCTGATCAACTTTAGAAATCATCCATTGCAAGAAAGGCTCATCCCAAATTCCCCACACACCGTCATCGTCAAGATTGTTGCCGTACTCGGTAGCGCCATAATACTTTTCCACTCCCGCACTTTGCATGAAGGAATCAAAGTACATCGTACCATTGTGGCCGCCATGGAAGAAGCTTGTGGAATATTTCTTTTGCGAAAGCAACGTGCCCATGCCCAAGAAATAGTTCGCAGTGAAATGCGAAGATATAAACGGCTCGCTCATCAAGGCCGGAATGCCGGCCATCACGGCGGCAACACCTTCGATAGATCTGCGACCGTTGGCATAGGCATTTTCAAAGACTAAGGATTTTGCCATAAGAGAATCCAAGAACGGAGTATGAGAAACCCCATTCACAGGCCCCAAGTATTCAGAACCGAAGCTTTCAAGAATGATGATGACGACATTTTGAGGTTTTTTGGGACGTTTGCCTTCAAGCAATGAACCAGTCAAAGAACCGTTCAACTGAGCAAGCATCTGATCTTTATCTGAATAGTAT
>JAGIAF010000202.1 GCA_017745015.1 Bdellovibrio sp.
AGAGCGAAATTGCATCCGCTCTATAATTTAGCACTGCAACTTTGGAATCAACGCACTGTGGTTCCTCAAATTCAAAATTCAAACCCATTGCCGCTTTCAGCATAAGGCCGTGGGAATAAACTAAGGAGAAGAAATGGAATTCTATCAACAGCCAACTCAGAATGAGATCAACGCGCTTGCAGAAAAAACACAAAGTGTTTTCAAAACTGAAAGCCAAAAAATGATTAACGCGTTCATTAATTTCCCATGGGAAAATGAAGAAGCTTACTCTCATTGGTTGGCGCAGTCTTATTACCTCGTTCGTCATACGACGACTTACCTGTGTCTAACTGCGGGTGGTATGAGCTTCCACCAGCCAGAACACCACAGCTTCTTGTTGCATCACTTGCGCGAAGAAACAAACCACGAAATGTTGGCTTTCCGCGATCAAGAAAACATGGGTTGGACAATCGATCAAACTCCAGAGACTTTCGAGGCGCAAATGATGTCTCAATCTCAATACTACTTCATCGATAAGACTCCATTTGCTCACTACGGTTTCTTCTGGTTGCTTGAAGCCATGGCTGCAGAAGCAGGTCCAATCGCTTTGAAACGCCTTATGAAAACTTACGGTAAAGGCTGTGTGAGCTTCCTTGAGTTGCATGCAACTGAAGACGTTGAACATTCACGCGAAATTGCGGCGATGGTTGAAAAGTTCCCAGCACACGTATTGCCATATGTGATCCGCAATATGGAGCAAACAGGTCGTTTGTACACTGAGATGTTGGAAAATATCGCCAAAAAAGTAAGCTCAGTGAATAACTAAGCTTAGATAAAGCGAATTGTTTCGGAGTCTTTGCCGATTGATAACACCTTTGAGGATGTTGTCACGGCAAAGCCTCTGATCTCGTTAGTAAGAATATCCCGGCATGCTGTTAATTGATGGACTCGCGTTGCGAGCATTCTTGGTTGAAACGGCTCGGTAAAAGTGGTGTTTAAAACTTCCTTGATGATCTCACCTTCGTCTTCATAAACATAATCTTCGATTTTTCCAGCAAGAATCTCATCCACTGTTTTGTGAAGATCGGCAATGCGACGACTGCTTCTTTCCCAAAGTTCATCCCACGCATAAAGATTCAGATCTAAAAAAGAATATCCCGTGGTAGCGAACATATTAAAACTACGGAACACCTGAACGCCATCATTGCGATAGATTTCTATCACCTCGTCTGAGCGATGACGTTTCCAGAAAGCGTCTGAAACTTTTAACTTTGTACGATTCAAGACTTCTTTTGTGATGTCTGTTTCGGTTTGTTTTTCAATTTCAGGCGTCGCGATAAGTTCTTCCAGAAAAGAAAAATCTTTATAAATCTTGTTGAGATGATTGACTGGCAGCATCTGAATTTTTGCTGCCACATTGGCGCTTATATCCTTAATGGGGTAGCCACGAGATTTGATGAACGCCGTGATCTTTTGAGACTTCTCATACAATTCATTGATAAGAAATTCGGAAGAAAGCTGTTCGTCTAATCTAAGGAGGGCGCCAGTTGCGTTCATGTATTATACACTTCTCTTGAAGCCAATTTCGATCTTCTTTTCGATCTGTTGGATGGCGTTTTTAATAAGAAGTTCTTTGATCGTTGCTTTAGGAATTTTCAAAAGCACTGAGAGCTGAACAAGGGTTTCCATCGGTGGCTGAGAAATTCCGCGCTCCCAATTGGAAATAAATTGAGCAGTAGAGTATCCAAATTTGTTGGCTAAATCTTGTTGTGTCATTCCGGCTTTAAGGCGATGCTCTTTTAGTAGCGTGCCAAGTTCAAGACTCATTTTGTCTCCTTCGTTATTAGGGAAAGTAAAATCCCACCCTGTTTACGGTCAATGGAATACTCACATTTTGCCCTCAAGCATAACGCTCCAAGTTAAGCCGAGAGCTTTGTCAATTACGCGCGAATGAGTTAAGAAATTCGCTTACTCGGAGAACTTTAAAATGTTTGAGAACTTATCTGATAAAATTATGGCGAGCCTCAAGAAGGTCCGTGGTCAAAGTAAGATCACGGAATCGAATGTCGAAGAGGTTATCAAAGAAATTCGCCTGAGTCTGCTTGAAGCAGACGTAAATTTTAAAGTCGTTAAGAACTTCATCGACAAAGTAAAAGCAAAAGCTTTGGGTGCGGATGTTCTTGCCAACATAAATCCGGGACAGCAATTCGTAAAAATTGTGCATGAGGAGCTTGTTGCTACCCTCGGTGGGGGCGCAGTTGATATCAATGTGCGTGAAAATCCAAGTGTGATTTTCATGGTGGGATTACAAGGGGCTGGTAAAACAACCTCCTCTGCAAAACTTGCTCTTTATATTCGTCAGAAGCTGGGTAAAAAACCAGGTATGGTGCCAGCGGATATCTATCGTCCTGCGGCCATTGATCAGTTGCAAACGTTGGGTCGTCAAAACAACATTCCTACATTCCCAACTCCGGTGGGAATGAAACCAGAAGAAATTCTTGAGAATGCAAAGCAATGGGCTCGCGACAATATGGTCGACGTAGTGATTGTGGATACTGCGGGTCGTTTGCAAATCGATGATGATTTGATGGGCGAACTTGGTCGCCTGAAGGAAATTTGGACGCCGCAAGAGATCTTGTTGGTTGCTGACGCGATGTTGGGGCAACAATCAGTTAACGTTGCGGAAGGTTTTCATAAGCGTTTGAACCTTACTGGTCTTGTACTGACAAAAGTAGATGGTGACGCTCGTGGTGGTGCCGCGCTTTCAATTCGTGAAGTGACGGGCATCCCAATTAAATTCCTCGGTGTAGGCGAAAAAGTTTCCGCACTTGAAGTGTTCCATCCAGATCGTCTTGCTGGACGTATCCTAGATATGGGTGACGTTCTTTCTTTGGTTGAAAAAGCCCAAGAAGTGATCGATGAAAAAGCTGCTCGTGATTCTGCGAAGAAAATCATGAAGAACGAGTTTACTTTGGAAGACTTCCTGACTCAGATCCAACAGCTTAAAAAGATGGGTGGCTTTGAAAGCATTTTGAAGTTTTTACCGGGTATGGGCGAGATCTCGAAGCAATTAAAGAATATGACTCCGCCGGATGCTGAGATGAAGAAAATCGAGGCTATCATCCATTCAATGACGATCCAAGAACGTCAGAATCATAAGATTTTGAACGCGTCGCGCCGTCAACGTATCGCGAATGGCAGCGGGACTCAGGTTCAGGACGTGAACAAGCTGATTAAGCAGTTTGAAGACGCTAAGAAAATGATGGGTGGTCTTATGAAAATGGGTATGGGCCGCGGTGGCGGCATGAAGTTCCCATTTTAAGGCTTGATATTTCAATTTAAACACAGTACACAGTTGAACTTACTGTTTTGAACAAGAGGTTTAAGAAAATGGCAGTTGTAATTCGTTTGGCTCGTATGGGCGCTAAGCATGATCCTAAATACCGCGTTACTGTAGCGGATTCTCGTCGTTATGTGACTGGTAAATTCCTAGAAGTTCTTGGAACTTACAATCCAACTCCTAAAGGCAACGACAAGAAGGTAGAACTTGATCTAGCTAAAGTTGATGCTTGGATCAAAAAAGGTGCTCAACCTACTGACCGTGTGAAACACGTTATTAAGTTGGCCCAAGGTAAATAAATAGTTGGATTCTGAGTGATATTCGTTAAAATATCACTTAGGTACCATCTGTTGGGGGTAATTATGGATAGCTTAAAAGACCTCGTTGAATTCATGGCGAAGTCCCTTGTCGATAAGCCTGAAAATGTTGAAGTGGATGAAATCCCTGGTCAACAAACTACTTTGCTTGCGCTTAAAGTAGATAAAGAAGATCTCGGTAAGGTTATCGGTAAGCAAGGTAAAACTGCTGCTGCGATGAGAACAATCATCCGCGCTGCAGGGACTAAGCTTAATAAACGTTATCACCTAGATATCGTTGAGTAGGCTCTAAGTAACTACTACTCGAATTAAAAAAATTAGATTCTCATGGAAGGGGTTGTTGTATAACAACCCCTTTCTATTTCTTGGAGTGTATATGAAATTGGTCGGAAAAGTCAGAGAAGCTCACGGACTTAAAGGTGATCTTTACGTTCTTATTTTCTCAGGTGAGATCTCTTGGGCAAAGCGCATGAAGAAATTCAATCTTCAAAGCAAAAATGGCGACAACAAAGAATTCACAGTAGAGCGTGTGAAGCCTTTCAAAAAAGGTTTGATCGTAAAAGCTGCTGAAGTTGGTGATCGTACGGCCGCTGAAGGTCTTGAACACATGGAATTCTTCATTGAAGAAGATCTCATGGTTTCTAAACCGGGTGAGACGATCTATCTTTCTGAAATAAAAAACTTCAAATTGAAGGACGTTGAACAGAAAACATTGGGCGAAATCGTGGATTTCTCTAGCAATGGTGTTCAAGACCTCTTGGTTGTAGAGACCCATGGTAAAAAAGTTGAAGTTCCATTCGTGGATGCATTTATTAAAAAGATCGATTTCAAGCACCAAGTGGTGGTGATGGATCTTCCTGAAGGTTTGTTCGATCTCGAGAACGCATAAATGCTTAAAGTCGATGTGATCACTCTTTTTCCTGAGATGATAGAAAGTGCTGTGCAATACGGCGTTCTTGGTCAGGCTCTCAAGGGTGATCTCTTGCAAGTTGCAACTCACACACCTCGTGAGTTCGCAGCTCCTCCTCATCGCCAAGTCGATGATCGTCCCTTCGGTGGCGGAGACGGCATGATCATGCTGTCAGAAACTCTGGAAAAATCTCTCTTAAAAGTGAAACATAAAAATTCAAAGGTCATCTATATGTCTCCACAAGGAGATGTGCTGACAGATGAGAAAGCCCGTGCTCTTTCTAAAGAAGAGCATTTGATTGTTATCTGTGGTCGCTACGGCGGGATTGACCAACGGATCATCAATAACTACGTCGATGAAGAGATCTCTATTGGAGATTACGTGCTGTCAGGTGGGGAGTTGGGCGCGTTGGTGGTGATTGATGCGGTTTCACGCTTTATTCCAGGAGTGCTGGGGCATACGGATAGCGCTGATAAAGACAGCTTTTCAGAGGGTCTTTTAGAGCAACCGAACTTCACGCGCCCAAGAAAAATCTTAGAGCAAGAAGTGCCGGAAGTTTTATTGAGCGGAAACCATAAGTTGCTCGGGGAGTGGAAGACGAAAGTTTCTGCTCTGGTGACTCTGGTGAAACGCCCGGATCTTTTCCAAGCCTACCTGGAAAAAGAGAATGAAAAGTACCGTGCTTTGAAAAAGAAAAAGACAGAAGCTCCTTTGAAAGAGCTTAAGAAATTTTGGATGAATCTCTCTGAGCAAGATCGCAAAGTATTGGGTCTTGCAGAATTGAATGAGGAAGACTTCAATGGCTGAAGAAACACCTTACGTGCCGCGTTTGGCGATTGGTCTAGTTCACTATCCCGTTCGCGACCGTCAGAACAAAACCGTTGCTACTAACGTTACGAATTTCGATATCCATGACATCGCGAGAGCGGCTCAGGTGTATGGGGTGGAAAAATATTACATCATCCATCCCATGCAAGAGCAGTTGATGTTCGTAGACCGCGTATTAGACCACTGGCGCACAGGTCAGGGTGCGAAGTACAATCCAATGAGAAAAACGGCTTTGGGCCCTGTAAAGACCATTGAGAGCGTTGAAAAGGCCATTGAGGATTGGAATGATCCTGAAACGTTGATTATTGCGACCTCAGCCCGCGATGAGGGATTAAAAAAGTACTCTTTTGCTGAATTGCGTCATGCAATGCATGTAGAAAAACGCTCCGTCTTCATGCTATTTGGTACTGGTAACGGCATGACAAGTGAGCTCTTAAAGTCCTGCTCCGGAGTTTTAGAGAGTATTCGAGGGGCACCCCCTCGTGATTACCGCCATCTTTCTGTTAGATCGGCAGTAAGTATCTGTCTTGACCGCGTAATGGGTCCATGGTAGACCCTTGTTTTACTTTTTGTGAAAATTGAATGGCATAAGGGACTAAGCAATGGCTAAAGCTGCAAAAAAGACTGTAAAAGCAAAATCTGAAGTTAAAGAAACAAACCTTGTTCGTCGTATCAGCATTAAAGCTGCTAACAAAAACATCCAAGCTTTCGACTCTGGTGATACTGTTAACGTATACGTTAAAGTTAAAGAGGGTGAGAAAGAGCGTGTTCAGCTTTACAAAGGTATCGTAACTAAAATCCAAGGTGCAGGCGCTGCGAAGTCATTCACAGTTCGCAAAATCTCTGCAGGCGTTGGCGTAGAAAGAACTTTCCCGTT
>JAGIAF010000203.1 GCA_017745015.1 Bdellovibrio sp.
TTTTGAAGGTCATTTCCGCAGAAACTTCCTGCAAGTTGTTGATGGGGCTCGCGTGTATCTCCATGCATTGGAAAATTGGGACCGTATGCGTGATAACGTTTTCAACGTAGGCTTAACCGCAGCCAACATGACGAAGCTAGAGCTTTGTCAAGAAATGGTTAAGGTAGTTCCGCATCTCAAAGTTACTGAGAACTCTACGATGAAGGATCCAGATAAAAGAAACTATGTGATCTCCAATCAGAAAGTGGAAGAGGCTGGATTTACCTGTCAGCATTCCTTGCAGCAGGGTCTTCAGGAACTCAAAAAAATATTTATTCTCGGTCGCTCTCCAGAGGATGCGAACATCTAAACTTTAGCGCTCGTCCTTTGCATTTCGGCACATTCGGTTTTGAAAATTTGTCTCTTGTTCGATCCCTCACTAACGTTTTTGAAACTAAACAAGTGAGGATGTATGAAGACAATTCGCACACTCGTCGTGGCTTTCGCACTATTTGGGAGTGTATCGAGCTTCGCAACAGTATCTGAATTAGTTGGTTCCTGGACAGCAATCGGTTCTAATCGCTCATGGGACAGAATCGATATTAGTAACAATATGATCGCCACAGCATTTAGAACGTGCAGAGATGGAGTCTGTGAAGGACGAGCGATCTTCCGACTGACTACTTATGGACGAACGGAGTTCTTTTCACCGCTTCACAATGTAGCAACAGGTGAAGTCAGGGATAAAGAGCACGGATTTACGGCAACGGAAATACTGGAGCTAAAAGAGAGTCGTCTGGTTGTTCGTGAGTATATTGTTATCGAACCTCGTCCAGGTGGAAGAGATGGTGTCATCGAAACAACTTTTACCCGTTTGAGACGCTAGGAGCTTTGCTATGAACAAGATTCTAATTCTTTTATTTGCAATGTTGTCTTTGTGTGAAATGGCTGGCGCCGCAACTCGTTTGCCGCCAAGTATAGCGCAGCTTCTTCGTTCTAAAAGAGCTGCAACTTTTACGTGTGATGATACGATATACGTAAGCTCTCATCCTTATGGGATTCAAGTGACTGATCTTTTGACTTTAGCTCCCTATACGGGCGTCTCGCATCAGATCGCACGCAATGAAAACTATGGGTATGATGCCATCGGTTTTAATCATCTAGATGGCTATCTCTATGGAATTAGCAACTACGGAAACCTTGGTGACGTCACACCACACTTGATTCGAATTAATCCAACTGATGGAGAAATTTTGGATTTAGGTCCTCATGCAGCTTTAGCAGGTGAGGAGTGGATTATCGGTACGATCGTAAAAGATGGAACTTACGTGATTGGATCGTTTGCTACAATGAAATGGTTGAGAATCGATCTTACGACTTATACGGTTGTCGGTAGTGGAACCTTATCTCGTCCTTACGTGACGGCCTGGGCGGCAAATCCGTTGGACAATATGATTTATGGATATGAGTCTATAGATCAGAAATTGATTCGCTTTAATCCAGATAACGGAGCTTTTGAAGAGTTCGATAACGAACTTACGAATGTTGGTCGGTTTCCTTGTTCGACGGCTTTTTACCAAGATGGTACTATGTTCCTGTACTGTAAGGATGGTGAGGCAACGAATACCATGTATCGTATTAATCTCGTTGATCACACTGCGATTCAGATCACGTCAGGTCTTGGGCTGGGAGCTGGGGATATGGCAAGTTGTGCATTTAAAAAGGACACCCCAGGTCCGACTCCAGATCCTGAGCCAGAGCCAGATCCTGATTTCCCAGGGAACTGGCAAAATGATAAGCACTGCATTGAGATTTCTAAAGATCGGAAAAAAGTAATTTACTATGACAAGTGCGGTCCATTCGATTGCAAAAAGAGATCGGGAATTCTGAAGACATACAGTTCCAACGAGAAGTCGAGAACTAATGATAAAGGTTTGATTACTTATGAAAATCGTCTTTTAAAAGTGAAGATGCAAGAGGTGTATTTGCTGGATAAAGACAGAATGCGCGTAATGGACTTTGAGAGTATGGGGACGAGGAATCCATTCAATGATTGGGACCGTGATATTTACCGTAAAGTACGGGAGTGCCGTTGGAAAATTCCGATTCCACATCCTCATCCGAAACCAAGTCCGACGCCACAACCAACCCCAACTCCCAAATAGAAAACGCCAAGCCACTCCTTGAGTGGCTTTTTTCTTTCGTATTTCAAAACCTGAATGATAAGATGGATTTCATCTAAATTTTAGAACATAAGGTTAACATGGAACTTAATTATCTTCGTGCATTCTTTGAAGTGGCTAAAGCTGGGAAATTCTCTGAAGCGGCAAAAAAGCTCAACATCAGTCAATCTGCTTTGAGTCGTTCTGTCGCCTTATTGGAAGATAGTGAAGGAATTGCACTCTTTGATCGTTCTAAAAATGGTGTGGAGTTAACTCATCAAGGGCATCAGGTCTTCATGCTTTGCGAGAAGCTCTTTCAGACTGAGAAAGAAATTGAAGACTTGTGTCGCGGAATTCAAGAAAAGGTCGAAGGCCCCTTGCAATTCGGCGCGTCTGATCACGTTATCAATGACTATCTAGTTAAGCATCTTCATTCTTTCCGTCGCAAATACCCAGCGGTTATTCCAAGTATCAATTCAGGCACTCCTGATGAGATTATTGATCGTCTTTTAACTACAAATTCTGAGTTTGCTTTGTTGTTTGCAAAAGTGAACACGCCGCAAGTGGAATACAAGAAATTGCATTTTGAACAGATGACTTTAGTTTGCCATCCCGATATTTGGAAAGAGAGCAAATCTTCCAACAATGAGAAAACTCTCCAAAAGGTTCTCGCGAACTATGGATACCTGTGTTCCATCGGTGCGTTGCTTGAAAGTCGTTCCTCTCGAGTTGTTATGGAGCTTTTTGGGCAGATGCCTAAACTAGGACTTGAGGTGAATAGCCAGGAATCTCAAAAGAGATTCTGCCTTGCTGGAGAAGGTGTTGCATATCTTGCGCGCTTTATGGTCGAAAAAGAAATCAAACAGGGGGATTTGTTCGAAATTCCCGTGGAGCACCCTCATGAATTTAATTTGTGGTTGGCTAAGCGAAAGGGCCATCAGCTGAGCCTTACAGCGAAGACTTTCCTTGATCATCTTACTGAAAAGCTCTGAGGACTTGGTGAGGATTTCTAGAATTCTTCATGCTGGATATCTGTTTGAGAGTGGGGAGACACGGATTATATTTGATCCGCTGTTTGAAAACCCATTCAGTCGAAATTGCTATGCCTTTCCGGAAGTTCGCTTTGATTTAAAAGAGATTCAACGGCAGAGATTCGACGCGGTCTTTATCTCACATTATCACGATGATCATTGTTCAATTGAGAGCTTGAATCTCATTGATCGAAATACACCGATCTATATGTTTTGCATTTTTGAGGAAATGTTCGATCTTCTGCGGCAGTTGGGCTTTTCGCAAGTCAACTCTTTGCAATTGAATACATCAGTACGTATTGGAACGTTTGAGATAATTCCTCGTCGTGCCTTGGATGAAGATGTCGATTCTTTGTTTCAGGTAAAAGCTGACGGTCTGAATATTTTGAACGTTGTGGATTCATGGATCGACTATGAAACTTTAGATCTTTTAAAGTCTGAGGATCCATGGGATTTGATCATGTGGCCCTTTCAGACAATGCGCGAATTGGAAGTGCTTGCGCCATCTGTGGCAGAACCTGCGGTTCGTACTTTACCGCCAGAATGGCTTGAGCAGTTGGCGGAATTAAATCCCCGCTATGTCATTCCAAGTTCCTGTCAGTTCAAGTTTGAGTCGTGGTCATGGTATAATGAGGCATTCTTCCCTATTACCTATGCACAGTTCGACAAAGAAATACGAGAGGCAGTTCCAGGAATTGAAGTCGTTCGTTTAAATCCGTCTTGTGCCATTTCATTCGACGGACAAAAGCAAAAACGTTCCACGCCATTGTCTTGGGTGCAGCCACAGGGTGAGCAAAATACCGATTATATTTATAATGAAAATATTGTGCCGCAATCGACTGGCGAAATTTCTCGTCACTTTACTTCGGTAAGTCCAGAACATCGCCAACGCATTCGTCATTTCTGTGAAAGTGAGATAGTAACAATCTTCAACTCACTTGAAGGACCGCAAGACTCATTCTTCGATGGGAATCGAATCTGGCAATTATCTATTTATGATCACCTGGGCGAGGTGCATAAATCTCAATACCGTATCTCGGCAATGAAGATGACTTTGCTGGAGACCATGGAAGAACCCACATGGACGACGGAAATCCCGGAAGCAAAACTCTTTGCAGCCTTAGAGCTTGGCGAATCTTTGACATCCATTTATGCCCGAGTCATCGCACCAGCAACGGCAAATATTATGGAGGATCCTCTGATTCGCAGTCTGTATGATGGTAAATTTGCTTCTTACCAAAGAGCACAACTGCAAATCCTGCGAGGTAACAATGGCCACAACTGATTTTTCTGCAAAGGTGATCAAGTTCATTCAGCAAGTTCCAATGGGAAAAGTGGCCACTTATGGCCAAATAGCAAAGCTTGCTGGGAAGCCTCAAGGTTCCCGAGGCGTGTCGTGGATCTTGCATTCCTCTTCCAGGACCCATAGTCTTCCATGGCATCGAATTTTAAACTCGAAAGGTTACATCTCGTTCCCGGTGGGGAGCGCAGAGTTTAAGAAGCAGAAGAAGCTCTTACAGAGTGAAGGTGTAGAGTTTGATGGGAATCATCAAATAGATCTTCAACAGTTTCAGTGGAAGAAAAATCCTCCCAAGCCGAAAAGCCAGATTAAAATGTTTTCTTAGTAACTGTTTCTAGCTATTGCTAAGGCATACCATCTTGTTATGCCTGTTCAGAATATCGAGGTTGCTCAAACCTTTACTCAGCTTGCTGATCTTCTTGAAATTCAAGGAGCGAATCCCTTTCGTGTGCGCGCTTACAGAACTGCAGCGCAAACATTGATAGAACTTCCGGAAAATGTGTATGAAATTGTGGAGAACCACGGAAAGCTGGAAGAGTATCCTGGTATTGGGAAAGATCTCGCAACAAAGATCCAGGAAATTTTAGAGACCGGGCACTTAGAGGCATTGGATGAAGTCCAAGCTCATTTGCCAAAAGGTCTGTTGGAGATGTTGCAAATTCCTCGTGTCGGTCCTAAGCGGGTCAAGCTTCTGTACGACAAGCTCAAAATCGAATCTATTGAAGAGTTGCGCAAGGCCGCCGAAAGTAAAGCCATCCTTAAGATTCGGGGATTCGGAGAAAAGACTCGTCTGGAAATTCTCGAGGGTATTCAAAAGCTGGAGAAGGAAGAAAAGAAAAAAACACCTCTGGCTCAAGCAGAGAAAACGGCGGCAGAAGTTTGTGGCTATCTATTAAAAGCTCCCGGAATTCAGAAAGTCACAGCAGCGGGAAGTTTGCGACGACTAAAGGAAGAAGTGGCGGATCTTGATATCGTTGTGACGGCGAAGAAACCTGAAGCCGTTATGGATCATCTTCTTCGTTATGAGAATGTGGCAAAGGTCGTTTCAAAAGGAAAGACCCGCTCGACAGTCAACTTGCGAACCGGTATGCAGGTGGACGTGAGAGTTGTTGCCGATGAAAGTTACGGCGCAGCCTTGCTCTATTTCACAGGATCTAAGGCCCATAATATCGAGCTTCGAGCGATGGCTCAAAAACGCAAGCTTAAGATCAATGAATATGGGGTTTTTAAAGGCGCTAAGTCTGTCGCCTCGAAAACTGAAAAAGAAATTTATGAATATTTAGGACTCTCCTATATAGAGCCAGAGCTTCGCGAAAATAGGGGGGAAATTGAAGCGGCGGGTACTGATAAGCTTCCACGCCTGCTTAAGATCAGTGATATAGCTGGGGATTTGCATATTCATTTAGCGTCTCCTGATCAGTCACTCATTGAGATCGCGCAAAATGCACAAAGAAGAGGCTACTCCTATATAGGTGTATCAGGTAAAAGCTCAAAGGAAATAGATCAAGCCAATTCCAAACTTCGCGATTTCCAAATTCTTAAGACGGCTAAAGTTGCCATTCGTGAAGATGGATCGTTGAGTCTGCCTGAAAAAGAACTTTCACAACTGGATTATACAATTTGCTATCTGGCCGACGCCTTAGAACTTTCTCGAGAAAAGCAAACGGACAGAGTTTTGCGTGCAATGGAGAATCCATATTTCACAATTCTGTCTCGCCCAACGGGCCGTCTTGTAGGCGATGGATATTCC
>JAGIAF010000204.1 GCA_017745015.1 Bdellovibrio sp.
GCCCTGAAGAGGCACAGAAACTTTACGATCGTCTTTGGCAGAACAAGAAAATCCGCGTGAAAGCGTTGGTGACTCACTTGTTTAACGGTGAAGATGCGATTTCCACTGATGGCGTGAGTGCGCGCCAATTGCGTCTGCTGCATAAAGTTCATGAAGTCTTTAAGCCCTTTAATATTTTCTGCCACGCTTTGAATAGTTCCGGTGCACTCAGCTTGTTGCACTTGCAGAAAACAGGAGCGGCGAAAGATCACCCACTGCTTATGGAAAAGTGGGGATTGCGCCCGGGTCTTATGATCTATGGTTACAATCCAATTTCTGAACACGCGCAATTTGATTTGAAACCGGTGATGACGTTGAAGTCTTCCGTGGGAAGTTTCCGCGCAGTAAAAGCTGGCGAGACCGTTTCTTACGGCGGCACTTGGACGGCGCCTCGCGATTCTGTGATCGCGGTGGTGTTGATTGGTTACGCTGACGGTTACCACCGTATTCTTTCCAATCAATCCGCGGCTTTGTTCAACGGTAAGAAAGTTCCGCTCGTGGGCACGGTCTGCATGGACTATTTGATGCTCGATGTGACCGATGCGGTTCAAGGCCAGGATCTCAATAAATTAATCGACCAAGAAGTTGTGCTTTTCGGAACTGCTCAAGATGGGACCTTCCTCTCAGCAGATGAACTAGCGGAAAAAGCGAAAAGTATTCCTTGGGAAATGCTCACAAGTGTCGGCGAACGAGTTCCACGTATTTATGTTGGGGGAGTTTAGGTGAGTTCTGTAGGTGCGACCCATAAAGCGATCGTTTTTGTCTCCTGGATAGGAGCCACTGTCATTGATACGGTTACAAAATTTGTCGAACAAACCGGCAAATTGATGATCTTCTTCAACGAAAGCGTTCGTTTGATCTTTGCGAAGCCTTCGCGCTTTGGTGAAGTGATTAAGCACATGGAATTCATTGGTAACCAATCCGTATGGATCATCTCTTTGACAGGTGTCTTTACCGGGTTGGCTCTTTCTTTCCAAATCTATCTTGGCTTTAAAATGTTCAACGCAGTTAACATGGTAGGCCCCGTTGTTGCGTTGGGTATCACTCGTGAGTTGGGACCGGTTCTTACAGGTTTGATCGTTGCCGCTCGTGCCGGTGGTGCGATGGCAGCGCGTTTGGGTACGATGCGCGTGAATGAGCAAATCGATGCTTTGGACGTGATGGGTGTGAATACAAAACAGTATTTGATCTCACCTCGCTTGTTGGCGGCGTTTATTTGTATGCCTCTTCTGACAGCGGTTTTCGACTTCGTAGCGATGATCGGAAGCTGGTTCTTGTGTGTGAAGCTCGTTCAATTGGACGAAGCGGTTTTCTGGCAAAAAATTTCTGATTTGATTGAAGTGAAACATATCAACGAAGGTCTTTTCAAAGGCGCGGTGTTTGGTTTGTTCTTTGCTTTGATCTGCACGTACCGTGGTTTCAATACGACGGGTGGTGCAAAAGGTGTGGGCGATGCGACGAACCAAGGGGTGGTTCAAAGCATGGTAGCCATTATCATTCTTGATTACTTTCTAACGAATTTGATCAGAGTTTATTATAACCTCGCGGGGATTTCATAATGAGCGGCAACGGCGAAAATGCAGTAGTCATGCGCGATGTGAAGAAGTCCTTCGATGGGAATGACTTCATTCTTAAAGGCATCGATCTGAAAATTCCAAAGGGGAGTTTGACAGCCATTATCGGTTTCTCGGGAACTGGTAAATCTGTGATGTTGAAACATCTTTTGGGTCTTTATAAACCAACATCGGGAACTGTTGAAGTTCTCGGGACAGACCTTAGTACTCTGAATGAAGATGAATTAACTAAGTTGCGTCAGCGTTTTGGAGTGTTATTCCAATCCGCAGCGCTTTTTGATGACATGACGGTTTTGGAAAACGTTTGCTTTCCATTGATCGAGCATCGCCGTGAGCTCAAAGAATCTCAGGTCCTTCGTATTGCCGAAGAAAAGCTTCAGCAAGTTGGTCTGGACCCCAAACATTATAAGAAACTTCCCTCACAGATTTCTGGTGGTATGCAGAAGCGTACCGGTCTAGCTCGTGCTCTTGCCCTTGATCCAGAAATCTTGATCTATGACGAGCCCACTACAGGTTTAGATCCCATTCTAACTGAAATGGTGGATAATTTGATTCTGAGTACCCATAAGATGAGAGAGGGAAACACGACCTCGATCATGGTTTCGCATGATTTGTCCGCTGCGTTTAGGATTGCCGATCATATCGCAATGTTAGATAGTGGCCGGGTTTTGCTTTTCGGTACTCCAGAGGACTTCTTCAATACCGATATAGAATTGGTTAAGAGGTTCGTGAATAAAGGGATGAAACATCAATGAATTGGCTTCGCGCAGCTGAATTTAAAGTAGGTCTTTTAGTGATCGTCGTGGGATCACTGATCGCTGTTATGTCAATGCGAGTCAGCGATGATCCTTCCTACTTGGGTCGTTCAAAAAAAGCCTGGTTCCTTCTTCCGAATGCGGGTGGTTTAGTTAAAAACTCAGCCGTTCGTTCTGCTGGTATCCCGGTAGGTGTGATCAAAGACATCCGTCTTCAAGATGGCCAAGCTCGTATCGATATCACTGTTAAATCTGACGTTCCTTTGACAACTTCTGCTGCTATTGAAATCAAAGCTCAAGGTATCTTGGGTGATTCGCACGTTGAAGTTTATCCTGGCTCGCCAACAGATGCGCCACTTCCTGAAAACGCTCAAATCATGAACATCAAAGGCGGCGGTTCTCTTGAGAACTTGATGGCCCAGGTGGGTGAAGTCGCGGCCTCTTTGAAAGTGGTTGCGAAGAACTTGGAAGAAGCGACAACAGAAGATGGAACTCGCAAACATATCCTAGGTCGTATTGTAAAAAACGTAGAGACGATCACTCAAGACTTGGCACAAGTGACGTCAGAGAACAAGGACAAGATTGGCGACATCGTGGACGAAGTTCACGACATCACATCTTCTTTGCGTGAAGTGATGAATGACAACACTGATACAGGTTTGAAAAAAACTTGGTCTCGTCTTGCGAACACGATGAAAAACCTGGATGAAATCACAGGTAAGATCAATCGCGGTGAGGGAACTATCGGTAAGTTGATCAGCGATGAAGCCACAGCTGAAAAAGTGGATTCGGCGATCGACGGTATCAATGATCTGGTGAGTTCTGCGAGCCGTATTGAAACAGCCTTCGACTTCAAAACTGAATACCTGGGTGAAGTTGGTAACTGGAAATCGACAATCGGTGTGAAGATTCAGCCGGGTCTTGATCGTTATTACTACGTAGCAGTTGTCGATGACCCCGCGGGCGTAGTTGAAACAACTCGCACTCAAACATCTGGTACAACAACGAACGATTACACGGAAAAGAAAACTTACGAGAACAAACTTAAATTCACTCTTTTATTTGCCAAGAACTTCTGGGACTTGACCCTTAAAGGGGGGTGATCGAAAACGGCGGCGGTTTCGGTTTGGACTACTACTTCTTCCGTCGTAAGTTGAAAGCCACGGTTGAGGCGTTTGATTTTACTCGCACCAACATTCGTGGATCCTTGTCTTACTACTTCTACCGCGGGCTTTATGTCGATGCGGGATTCAACGATGCTTTGGATAAAAATGACGCGCGTTCTGGTTTCGTGGGAGCAGGTCTGTACCTCACAAACGACGACTTGAAATTGCTCTTAACGAAGGGACTCTAGGGTATGGCCGGGGACATCGCCAACAGTTCTGAGAAGAATTGGCTAGTAAAATCCTCCACGAGGATAATGGGGCCATTCAACTTAGATGAACTGACTGCGATGCTTCTAAGCAAACAGATCTCGATCATTGATGAGATCCGCCAACCCGTCGGTCGTTGGAGCTATGTTCGCGAAAATCAAAAGTTCATGGATATCGTAAAAAATATCCGTGACGAGCAGGACGCGACATCTGAGAACACCATGACTCAGTCGATCGCTCAGCACACCTTCACTAAAACTGAAAATCCGTCTGTTCTTTCCGACGAGTTAACTCCGGTTCCAATCCCACCAGCACCTTTTAAAGATGTGACGGCGGCGGAGCGCCCGGTAACGAAATCCACTCTTGCTTCTTCCACAGTCAGCTATGGAACTGCAGGCGATGCTCGTTTGCAGGAAAGAATGCGCAAACAATCAACCACTCTTCGTTGGGTGTTGATTGGGGCCGCAGCTGTTGCCGCAGTGGCGATCGTTACTATGGTGAGCGTTAAGGATAAAACTCAATCTGTCGGTTACGATGAATTGTTAGCGCAAGCCATTCGCTATAAGAGCTTAGGACTTTATGAAAAGTCTTTGCAGTCTTATAAACGTGCGACGTCAATCAAAGAACCAGATCTTGATTCACAAATTCAAATGGCTCCGGTGTTAATCTCTGAAGATCGTCAAAGCTTGTTGGGTCGTCGTATCCTTGAGCAAGCGATCATTCAAGAGGGGCGTAATCGTGCGGAACTTGTCGATGCTTACTTAGGAATCGCTGTCTCTTACATGATGGACGGGGATTTAAAAGAAGCCGAAAACACTCTGCAAAAAGCCATTGGTCATGAGCCATTCAATTCTTCTGCTCTTTTGAATTTAGCCATCGTACAAATGAAGAAAGGTGCTTACGAAGAGGCGATGCACCAGTTTGAAAGAGTCTATAGCAAAAATCCAAGTTCCATCATCGCGCTCTTCGGGCGTGCGATGTCAGCGATGGAGTATGCGAAGGTCACACCGGATCGTTCTTTCTTAAAACCATTGATCTCGGATATCGGAAACTCTTTGCGAAGAGCGAATTATCTCCGCCAAGAGCTGACACTGTTCTTGGTATACGCTCACGGTTTATTGGGTGATGTGGACGGTGTAAATCAGTCTGTTATCAAATTCCTCAACGAACGCTCCGGAATGTCAGATCGCTACACTCATCCTTTGAATGTGGACTGGCGTTTCACGCAGTGGGATTACCTCGAAAAGTATTGCAACGAGCTTTACGAGAAAAGCAATAAGACATCTGAGTTGAAAGCCCTTCGTTCGGTTTGTTTGATGGAAGTAAATCGCGATGGCGAAGCTCAAAAACTTTTGCAAGAGGCTTTGAGCGAAGGTCCTCGGGATCCTTATGTACTTGCAGCAGAAGCGGGTTACTTTGCAAAAGTAGGTCGTTTTCCAGAAGCGATGACTATCTTAAAAATGCCGGAACTGACAACATTGACGGTTCGTGGTCGTTTGATGGGTGATATCTGTATTGCGACTCAAGACGTGAATTGTGCGCAAACAGTCTTCACGCAAATCTATGATAAAAATAAATCCGACGCTGCGGCACTTTATGGCTTAGCTTGGGTTGTAATGAAAAGAAAAGATCGTGCAGCCGCCTATGACTATGTTCGCGCGGGCTTACAAGCTGAACCTAACTATGTGCCGCTTCTCGAGTTGAGGGATCAACTGGAGTCTGACTAATGCGCAAACCTATCCAGCTTTTGACAGCGGGAATGTTTTTAGTGCTCGGAGCCTGCACAGGGCACCCGGGTTATCATATTGAAGAATACAAAGAAGTAAAATTCGAAGACCTCCCTGCGGACGTGAAAATTCCATCCAAAGCTTGGGATCTTTTGTCCTTTAAAGAACCATCTGCGGGCGGCGAAGCAGCGCACGGTGGTGGCGAAGGTCACAGCGAGAAAAAAGAGGGCGAAGACAAGAAAGGGAGCTCAAAAGACATTGTCTTTTCTGAGGTCACAGTTTTTCTTGTTCAAAAAAATCCTGACGTCATTAAAGGTGAAGCAGTGAAGATTGAACTTCCCCGCGGCGGTGGTGAAATCGATATCTCTCAATATCTCACTGGCGGACGCGGTTCATTTTATGTGGGCTTTGAGTTCCCTGAATTTAAAGACTCCACGGCACAAAAAGTGTTGTTCGTCAGTCAGGCTCGCAAAAGAAAGCTCGGCGACGAGATTTTCGGTGCGGGATGCAATCAGATCCTCGATATTACCAAGAAGTATATGCTAGCGATGAAGGGTGAGGGTCTTAAGGTCAACACCACTCGCGAACGCTACGCAAGCACCTTGGGTGGGCTGTTTTTGTTTTCTGCACAAAAGGGTGATTCGATTCATGTAGCCCAAGTGAGATTTACTGATTCACAACATCCGAATCTTTTCTGTGAGGGACTTTGATG
>JAGIAF010000205.1:0-5868 GCA_017745015.1 Bdellovibrio sp.
GTATTGGTGATAGCAATTTTGTAAGCAAAGAAATGATATCCCTTTTCTGGATTTGATTCAGAAGGAACATAGACGACTTTCGCCGTAATATTAAACTCAGGAGTTACAGTCTTTTGCATTGCCATAATAGAACTTTACCCTGATCCCAATGTGCGATCAATCAAAAGCTCTCTATTTGATTTAACGTAACTTAATGTTCTCGATTTCAAACACTATCGGGTAGTGGTCCGAAGGAATACGACTCTTTGCTTCCATGGTTTGGGGAATGGATCGCTCGCTGCCGAATTCATCTTTATAGCGATATGCCAGGGCACTATTGGGTTTCAAAAGTGCCTGACAAGAAGGTGATAAAAAGGCGAAGTCGATCTGACGACCTTCCGTGCGGGCACTGCTTTTTACCTGGTAAAAAGTGGCGCGTTGTTCAGCCGTTAAATTAGCAACTTCAAAGACATCTTTTAAGCCCGTGCTTGAATAGATATCACGGAACTCTTCATCCGTATTTTGCATGCTGGCGTTTCCATTGAAATCCCCAGACACCATAATTGGAATATCGGGATGAGCTTGTTCAAGCTCCTTATAGATTTCCAAAAGAGTGCGAAGCTCTGCCTGACGACGTTCAAAGCCGTTGGGGTCAATGCGCTCAGGATCCAGGCGTGATTTTAAGTGAGTCAAAAGAATGATAAAAAACGGTTTGTCTTTATCTTGCTTAAAGAACTTTAACTCCACCACATCGCGAGAGAACCGGTGGCTACCCGTAATTTTGCCGCCTTTAACCGGATATCCCGCTGCCAAGCTTTGGCGCTCATGAGGGTAAAGGTAATTGATGGGGCGCGCTTTATTGGAGAGTAGATCAAAGTAAAATGGCAGATCTTTTCTGATCAGGAAACCTACGTCGATATTGCGATCAGAGTTTCCTTCAATCAAACAAGGCGAGTAAGCATCATTCATAAAGAGATGGTTGAAGTTTTTTAAAGACTCAAAACCACCCACCTCGCATAGCATAATAACGTCAGCATTAATATCGAGCAGGGTTTTTGCGATGTCTTCGCACTTCTTCAGGGACTTATTTTCGTAGACCGAAATAGACTGCCCTTGCCATTGGCGCTCATTGAATTTGAGGACGTCTTTGGTTGGCGGCTCATCGAACAGAAGAAACAGGTTCTCTGCATTGAGTAAGCAAAATTTAAGATTTGTGGTCTCGGTCCACGTCATATTATGATTTTACGGAATTTTTAGTCGTAAGCTCAAACAAAAAGGTGAGGAAATCGTGGCAAAAAAGAAGGCGACAGCGTCAAAAGCCCCAAAAGCTCAAAAAAGCTCTGGAAAGCTTCAAATTCAATCTTGGATCGAAACTTTTGATTTCGGCAAAGAACTTAAAGTTAAAAATGAATTGACGGGCTTCGTCTATTTCTTGGGAGTGGATGACTCCAACAAGCTTCACGGCTTGGTCGAAGAGCATGCTTTGGCATGGCAAATGGAAGGCTTGAAGAAAAACGAACGTGAATTCATCTATTTTGTTGGTTTGCAGGGACCTGTTTGGATTTTGCGTCCTCGTTCTAAAAACTCAGTGGGTCATGACGGTCTGTTGGATGAAGCACAATACACGTGGGCACGTGATCAATTCGGTGGCTTGGTCGCTCAATTCAAAGCTCACCAGTTAAAGGCTTTGCAAATTGAGTTCCACGGAACTTCAAGCACGCAAGATTTGGGTGCATTGACGGGCTTAAACATGGCTCCGTATAACTTCCGTCAGTTTGTTGACGGCAAACATCTTTCAGATCTTCCAAAGGTAGCTTTGCGCAAAACTTTGGGTGATCTCGAGAAGGAAACTTTGAAAGCGGCTTCAGTTCGTTCACGGGCCGTGACGTTGGCGCGTCACTTGGTGAACTTGCCACCGAACGATTTGAATCCAAAAACGTTCTCTGAAATGGCGACAAAGAAACTTCCTTTCAGCAAAAATATGAAAGTGACAGTTTGGGATACGAAAAAACTGATCTCTGAAGGCATGGGGCTTCACGTAGCTGTCGGTCAGGGGGCCGAACACGGTCCATGCATGGTTCACATGCGCTACCGTCCCACTAAAAAATCATCTTTGAAGCCTATCGCTTTTGTTGGCAAAGGTATCACTTTCGATACAGGTGGCTTGGATATCAAGCCTTCTTCTTCTATGCGCTTGATGAAAAAAGACATGGGCGGAGCGGCGAGTGTGATGGCATTGGCCTTGTGGGCTTCTGAATCTCAATACGAAGGACCTCTAGATTTCTATTTGGCGTTGGCCGAAAATGCGGTGGATGGAAAATCATTCCGTCCAAGTGACGTGATCACTGCACGTAACGGTATGAAAGTCGAAATCGACAACACCGATGCGGAAGGTCGTTTGGTTTTGGCAGACGTATTGGACGTAGCTTGTAAACAAAAAGGTTCTGACGATCCAGAATTTGTGATCGACGTAGCGACATTAACTGGCGCAATCAAAGTTGGTTTGGGTGCAGAGATCGCAGGTCTATTCTCTAACGACGATGATCTTGCCAAAGCTTTAACCGATGCAGGTCAACGCGCTGGTGATTTGAACTGGCGTATGCCGTTGTTCGAAAAATACTGGGGTGATTTGTCTTCTCCATTTGCTGACTGCAAAAACTCTGGTGGCGGCTTTGGTGGGGCGATCACAGCAGCGTTGTTCCTTCAGAAGTTTGTTGGCGGCAAAAAGTGGGCGCATCTTGATGTGTACGCTTGGGCTGACAAAGCTTCCGGTGCTATCGGTTCAGCGGGTGGTTCCGGTCAACCCGTTCAGTGCTTGATCGAATTCCTGCAAGCGCGCGTTTAGTTCGTGCGGCCTTACTGCGAAACTCGCGGTAAGGCCCCTTTTTAGAGTGGCCGGAAGTGTTTTAAAACGTTTGGATCGCCACTCAAAACTCCTCGTCCTGTTTGTGGATTTGTGATCACGTTGATGACATGGATTTCAGTTATTGTAGGGTCACAGCCACCGCCTAAGCCAGTTTCGCAGCCAGCGGATAAATTATTGAATGGAATTTCCGGCAGTGTTTCACGCAGAATCTTCAGAGCTTCAGGAGTGAAGTATTGATTGGGATTCAGAGCGACTTCCGTAGGGAGAATTTCTTTGTCAGAGCTAAAGCGGCGATAGCTAAAAGCCTCTTCACCACTGAAGAACTTTTTGTACTTGCTGATTACATCCGCACGCAAAGAAAGACGATAAGGGTCGTTATCCATCGTGTCAGTTTTTTCAAAAACAATGGATTTATTGACGATAAAAGCCGTGTGCTGAAGCATCGTTGCGTCGTCGGACTTTTGAGAAACAACCAGAACATCGCCAAAACGAATAGCGGATTCTTTTACTTTTGAGCTGTATTTATCATCTTTAAAATATTCATCCGCAGTCCAACGAGCTGGCCAAGCTAACGTGTAAGGAGTGACGATGTCTTGCGAACGGAGTGATCTTAAAACTTCAATCGTCGTGCCCCAGCAATTCGTGAAAAAGGAGACGCCGTTTTTTTGAAAAGGCCAAATTTCACCGTGGATTTCATCGGTAGTCTCGACGTCGCCTAAAGGTAAACCGCTGATACCTGTTTGAGTAAAGGTTGTATTCACAGTGGCTTGGATGGCGCGCGGAAGGAAATCAATAAGGTTATAATTTTTCTGTGCATTATACTGAACAAAACTATTAGCGCCATACATTGACTTAAGCTTGGTGAATTGATCTACGGTTAATGTGCCAAGAGTGATTTGGAGAACGTATTGATCTTCAGGGTAATCCTGTTCTTGGAGGCGGGGAGGCATGATCTTATAAACTTGAGGTTGAATTCCCAGAGCCACAAGTTCAGGCACAACCGTATTTGCATCAAGTTGGATTCCTTTGATGCCTGTTTGGGAATCCGAAGAAGAAGCTGCAAAGGAGACGTGAGGAGCCATTGTCGTTACGGCCGCGAAAGAAAGTGCTATTGTTAGGACAAGGTTTAAAGGCTTTTTCATAGGGTCTCCTTGGATTGTGGGCACGCCGTCTCTTCTTTCAGATAGATCAGTGCAAAAAAGGGCCCACAGGTTTTTTCGTTTCAAAATGATATTATGGGCTCTTGGGCTCAAATTAAAGTCAGCGTGGGGTTTTCAGTCCTATAGGGTCTGTCAGATATGGCAGAGACTCGCTGTTAAGCCTTCGACAGTTGGGAACAAAGTACGCCAAGGGGTAACTTAGAGTTGGTGACAAATAGTCGTCAAATTTGTTCTGATTTTGTAAATGCTATGTTTTGCGATAAGCCGGCGGCTTGCGAGCAGCTTTCAGAAGGACCGGGCAGAGTCCCGCACGACAGCACAGACGGGCGAATTCCTTAGTTTCAAGATCTTGAGAGAGTAGTCCGTTTACCAATTTAAATGTATCCATCGAAATCAGAGAAAGACGCACGGGGCACCTCCGTAACATTAGGATACCCGGCGCGCTCATTCTGGCTAGTGAATGAGATTTATTTTCAATACCTGAAAATCCACTGAGAAATCAATCATCCGGGGAGGGGGATACCCCTGGACAGCGGTCCAGTAAATATGCGTTTTGCGCATGTTCGGATTCTTATTATGCGCTAACACGCTGTTGTCAAATGCCGATAATATACCTACATGAAGCAATTAACAAAAAGGAGGCTTCTATGATGAAAGTGATCAATATGCTTAAAGACTTGATGTCGAAAAACTCAAGCTTGAATATCGATGAAAAAGAAAATCGTTCTTTGCTATCTTGCCTAGCGCACATCGAATAAAAAAGGCCGCTCGCCTACGAGGCTACGGCCTTTGTGTCCCTGTCTGTGATCAATCCCTACTTAAACAGTAATTCTTGGGATTCTTTTAAATAACTTAACCCATCCAGATACATTCGCTCTCCATCTTCCGGACAAGGAAGAGGATGAGTGAAGGACATATCTTCTGCCCACTTAAAGCATCTCTTCTCGCCAAATTTGCGAACGTTAAAGCTGACAGCCCATGGACCTTCAAACCATGCAGATTCTCCCAAATGGAAAATACTAGCGCCGGGATTGAAATCTTGAGGACGCAGCATAGAGCGACCCAAAAACATAGGTGCTGCTGTACCAGTAAGATCCGCCAACGTCGCAGCGACATCGTTCTGATGGAAAGCTCCAGAGACTTCGATATCTTTAAACGGCTCATTCTTAGGGAAGGAACCATCCGCAGTGTGGTACTTCATCAAAAACGGAATCGCATAGTTTTCAAAGATGCTCGTGCCACCATAGCTCGTGTGGTCCGCAACCAATACCAGCACCCAGTCTTTTTTCCATTTGCGCTTCAAAAGTGAATTATAGAAATCGCGCAATTCGGAATCAGCATAGGTGTGTTGGTTGGGACCAAGAGGTGTGGATTTACCCTTTGGCAAAACGGCATCGTGAGTGGTGTTGGTGTTGATTCCAATCAACATTGGCTCCGTCATGGTGTTCATCTTGGATTCGACGAAGCTGTATAGGTCCTTATCGAAAACACCCCAAGCATTTTGCTCAAACGCGGTCCAATTTGGAATCTCTCTTTTGCCCAGTGATTCTTGGAAGCCCGTTTTTAATACCAGCAAGCCCACACCGCTGGTGTACTGATCTGAGCCTTGGAAGAACGCGGAAGAGTAGCCTTTGTTTGCTAGCAGGCGAGGCAAGCACGTGAAGTCTTTGTTTTCGATTTCAGAGAACATCACACTCTTACCTGGAGGGTTTGGCATACTGCACATCGAGGCAAAGATACCCTCTGTCGTGCGGTGGCCACCGGCTAACATCAACTCGGGGTGCAAAGATTTTCTTTTGAGAGAGTTGAAGAACGGCAGAATTTCAAATTCGCCGATTTTTTTATCGACCATGTTGCCAGACC
>JAGIAF010000205.1:5878-6097 GCA_017745015.1 Bdellovibrio sp.
CCTCTAGGAAGACCACGATGATGTTGCCATCAAAGCTGCCCATGGGATTTGTGATTCCCCGGCGGCTGCGCCATTTCTCAAAGCGTTCGGCAGACTTCACTTCTGCCGGGACTGAGATCGTCTCTTTGCTAGATTTTTTTCCCGCAAGAGCAGCCCACACGACACCATACGCACCATTTAAAGCAATCATCGAACCTTTGCTGCCGCCACCAGCGCGAT
>JAGIAF010000206.1 GCA_017745015.1 Bdellovibrio sp.
ACTTAACGGCCTGGCTTTCTTCAAACAGTAATTATTCTAAATGAGATCTACTGGAAGTTTTGAACTTGCGCGATGTATGGAAGGTTGCGGTAGTAACCTTGGTAGTCCAAACCGTAACCCACTACGAAGTCATTTGGAATTTTGAAACCAACGTGATCAAGGTCGCATTTCACTTTCAAAGCTTCCGGTTTTTCCAGCAAAGCAACTGTCGTCAAAGATTTCGGTTTGCGAGACATGATAGAGTTTTTCAAGTAGTTCATCGTCAAACCAGTGTCGACGATGTCTTCAACTAGGATCACGTGGTGACCTTCAACGGGACTCGCCAAATCCAAAGTGACTTTTACTTCGCCAGAAGATGAAGTGCCACCGTGGTAAGAAGAAACACCGAAGAATTCGCAAGTGATGTCAGCGTTGATGTTGCGGATAAGGTCAGAGTAGAACATGAAAGAACCCTTAAGAACGCAAACTGCGATAACTTTTTCGCCTTTGAATTTCTTAGTAAGTGTCTCGCCAAGCTCTTTAACTTTGAGTTGGAGTTTTTCTTCAGTGATATAAGGCTTCAAAGTTAAGTTTGTCATGGGAGCTCCTAAACAAATGAATTATTCATGATTTCGCCGAATCCGCCGCCGCCAGGAACGATGTACTGATGGTCGTTCAAACCACGTTCTTGATCCCAATATTGACCCGGAGTTGAATCTAAAACTGCCTGAGGGGACAGGCCGCGGTCAAGTCTTAAGGCATAGATTACGACTTCAGGATGTGATCCTAACAAATTCTTCAAATACTCTGGCGTCACAATCAAATTAAGAGCAATAAACTTCTTCGCAGGACCCTCAATATGTTGCTTGTAGTGGTTGATTGCCTGAACCATCGTATTTCCTGTGGCTCCCATGGGATCAGGGAAGATCACGCAAGCGCCTTTGACGTCACCACCGATCTTCATTCCGCCAAATTCCGCTCCCGTCACATGGTGTTTGCTGTCCGTCATGCGCGCTGAAAAGATATGGTCTTGGCGAACATTTTGATGGGGGAGGGCATAGTGGAGGAAGTTATAGCAAATATGACTTGGATAAGTGCCGGCGCGGGCTAAGTTCACGCTCACGGCTTTTTGCGAAAGGCTGATGCGTTTACCAGTGAGCAACTTGTCAGGGTGAGCTTCGGTCATGCGAGTGGCTTGGGTGAAACTCTCGCTTTCAAATTCATTATTTACGGTGATCGAAATCAGATGATTGTAGAGAATCTCCACGATGCGATTGATCTCAGGTTGGAAGCAATCTGGAGAACACGCCTTTGCCAGCAAACCACTTAAGAAAGGACTATCAATAATGTGCACTCGGGGGCCGTAGTGATGCCCGAGTTCTTGTTGAAATTGTGCCATAAGATCCCTTGGCTAGTTGCCTTTGCCGAATTCGATGAAGATCACGAATTCGCTATCGCCTGCTCTGAATTGAGGAGAGCGCAAGATCTTGTATACATCAATCGATGTCAGCTCGTCTTCATTTTCCAGGTTGGATTGTGTCGGCATGACGCCGGACAAGAAGAATCCTGTTCCGCCACCGATCTCGAAGATAGCGGGGAATGATTTACGTTGAATCTCAAAGTTTCCTGCAGGAGCTGCTTCTCTCCACGTGCGTTGTATTTCCAAATTTCCGCGCATGTTGTTCGTGTCAATGTCAGCCAATTCGAAGAACGTCGTGAGACCGATTTCAACGTTAGGGTTTCTGCGGTCTTTTAAGCCATAGAACCATTGCAAAGTTTTACCAGCATCAATAGGGCGGTCTTCGCGGTGCAGGATTTTCACACCAGGAGCATCCATGCGGCGATCAATGCCAGGAAGAATTCCCGCAGTGTAATCGCTAAAGCTCATGAACTGTCCTGTGCCGCGGCTCGCATCAACGATACGACCTAAAGCAGAACGAGGAACTTCCGCGTAATAAACAATCAAATGCGGTCCGTTGATTTTAGCAACGTTGCGAGTGGCATCTTTTTTAGCTTCTGGAGAGGGTGTCACGTCCGTTTTGGTAGCAGCGAGGCTCACAGCTGCGGGGGCATCCGTAGAAGCGGCTTCCAGATGCTCTGGATCTGCAGATTCCTCAACGAATTCAGTCGTTGGTGGAGTAGGCACAGCGCCTTTTTGAGAAGCGTTGATTTGTAAATTCGATTTAAGGTACGTCACGCGATCGTGCATGTTCTCTCGACCGCGTTGGTAAATATAAAAACCAGCGCTGCCTGCAACAACAAGCAAGAGACCGACTTGAACTAAGGGGTTTCCAAAGAATTGTTGGTACCACGGAGGTGCCGCAGGCTTAAAGCTTTCCATATCAACGCCACACTGAGCGCAATATTTATCTTTAGGTTGTTGAAAGCCACAACGCGGGCACTTGATTAACATCGAAATTCAAATCCTTTAAAAATTCGAAGAAGCCTTATAAATAGGCTAAAGCAAAGCTTCTTGACGCTCAATAGAATTGTTCATACCTTGAATTTGAGAGAGAGCGACAGATGAAAAAATATAAGCCCGGCACTGGTGAGAAAATTGAGCGACACGAAGAAGTTATCCCGCCAAAGGTCGAGCTTCCGATTCAGTTTTCGCCTGAACATTATCCTGTTATGCTCCAAGAAGTGCTTGCGGCCTTCTATCCTTACCGTAAAAAAGCCGATGTGAGGTACTTCGATGGGACCTTTGGTCGAGGTGGTCACTACATGGCAGTTAAGCATACTGTGCCCCAGATGAAAGCCACGGTCATGGACCAAGATCTAGCTGCGATCGGGTATGCAAAAGAACGCTTCAAGACTGAAGTCGAGAAGGGTGATCTTGAGATAATTCATGGAAACTTCTCGCAGTTTTCAGATCACAATCTCAAAAACTTTGATATGATGCTCTTAGATCTAGGTGTGAGCTCACCGCAATTAGACCAGGCCGAACGAGGCTTTAGTTTTTATCACGATGGTCCCCTGGATATGCGAATGAATCAGCAGCAAGGTTTGACGGCTGAGGTGCTTGTGAATACGGCAACAGAGGAAGATCTCATTCGAATCTTTAAAGAGTACGGTGAAGTATTTCGCCCCTCTCGCGTTGTCCGCGCGATCGTCAATGATCGTAAAACAAAAGCATTTCAATCGACGGCTCAACTCGCTGGTTTGATCGAGCGTGTGGATGGTTGGCAAGTTAAAGGCCATCATCCGGCGACGAAGTATTTCATGGCTTTGCGTTTAGCAGTGAACTCAGAGCTTGAAGTGGTTGGCGAGACTTTACCAGCGATGATGAAGGCGTTGAAGCCGGGTGGTCGTCTGGCAGTGATTACCTTCCACTCATTAGAAGATCGCATTGTTAAAAACATCTTCCGGGATTCAGAAGAACTTGGCAGATCTGTATATAAAAAAGTGGTTGTACCTTCTCAGGAAGAGTTGGACATAAACTCCCGCTCGCGTTCAGCGAAGCTGAGAGTTTTCGAGAGGAGCGCTCAGGATGAGCAAAGAGAACTTTAGACAACTTAAACCTTTCTTTAGCATCGTACTTGTTATCTTTACTTTGTTCGCCATCGTCTTCCTGCAAATGGAAGAGCGTCGTATGGGTTACGTGGTTTTGAAACTTACGCGCGAACATAAAAAAGTTCTTGAAGAAAAACGCACCAAAGAAATCTCTCTTGCGAAGATCACGCGTCCGCAGTTGTTGGATCACGTGGCTCAGCAAAAGTTCACGCTTAAAAAAGTTCAGGCCAACCAAATCATTCACTTGTCAGGTGAACCGGATAACGTCGTAGAAAAAGCAGCCGACAAGAAAATTGCGAAGAAGGATCTGTAGTCTTGAAATCACGTATTGTCTTTATCTTTGTTGGTATTCTTGTTCTATGGTCAATGCTGGCGATGCGCGCGGCGTATTTGCAGTTCTTGCCAAATGATCGCCTGAATTCTCTGCAAAGTCGCCAGTTCCAAACGAAAGTCACTTTGCAAGCTCGTCGTGGTGCCATCGTAGATCGCAACGGCCGTGATTTGGCGATGTCCGCAACCGCGTACTCTTTGTATGCGGATCCAAAGATTTTAGAAAATCGCAAAGTCGTTGCTAAGAAACTTGCGAAAGTTTTGAATCAATCTCCTGAATCTATTTATGCCAAAATCAAAGATGGCTCCCGCCGCTTTGTGTGGCTGCAACGCATGCTTGAGCAAGACAAAGCCGATGAAATCAAATCGTGGGACATTCGTGGTCTTTCTTTCGTGGAAGAATGGCGTCGTGTTTATCCAAATGAAACATTGCTTGCACAAACCATCGGCTTCTTAGGTATTGAAGGCCAAGGACTGGAAGGTTTGGAGTTGGGTTTCGATCAAGCTCTTCGCGGCAATCAAAAGAAAGTTATGGTGAAGCGTGATGCTCGTGGCCGTCCTCTTATTAATGACGGTTTGATGTTCATCGAAAACCCAGATGGTAATGAACTTCGTCTGACTGTTGATTCTGATCTTCAGTACACTTTGGAATCTGAACTTGCGAATGCGGTTTCAACTTTCGATGCGGATCACGCAGTGGGAGTGGTTCTTGATGCCAAAACTTCGGCAGTTCTTGCGATGGCATCAGCGCCTACCTTCGATGTGAACAAAGCGCAAAAAACAGCTGCAGAATTCCGTCGTAATAAAGCGGTGACGGACAGCTTCGAGCCAGGTTCGACAATGAAAACTTTGGTTATCGCTTCAGCTCTTCGCGATGGTTCGATTCAGCCGAATACAAAGTTCTTCTGTGAAAATGGTGCTTTTCGCGTGGGCGATAAAGTTATCAAGGAAGCCGAAGCTCATGAGAAGTTCGGTGATTTGACAGCGGCAGAAATACTAGCGGTTTCTTCTAATATCGGTACAACGAAGATCGCTTTCAAAATGGGCCAAGAGCATTTACGCCAAGGTCTTTTGGATTTCGGTTTCGGTCAAAAGATGGGTTTGGATCTTCCAGGTGAAGCGCGCGGCATGGTGCAAGCTTTGCCTTGGCGTCCTCACTTATTAAGTAATATCTCTTTCGGTCACGGCATCTCTGCAACACCACTGCAAATGGCGAACGCTTATGCCGCGATTGCCAACGGGGGCGTGTTGAACACTCCGTACATCGTTCAATCCGTTCGCGATTACGACACTGGAGAGATCACGGAAACCAAAGTGAAGCCGATCCGTCGCGTGTTGACTCCGGAGCAAGCCGCACAAATGCGTGCAATGCTTTTAGGTGTAACAACTTTGAAAATCGGTTCCGGTGCGAATGCCCGTGTTGAAGGTTTCATGGTTGCGGGTAAAACAGGAACGGCACAAAAAGTAAATCCTAACGGTCGCGGCTATTTGCGTGGCGCCTACGTTTCAAGTTTTGCAGGCTTTATCCCAGCGAACGATCCAAAGTTTGTGATCTATATCGCAGTGGATTCTCCGAAAAAAGGTTACTACGGTGCGAAGGTGGCAGCTCCGGTCTTTGCGCGAGTGGCTTCTTATGCTGTTCGTAAAGAAGGTATCGCACCTTTACAAAACAACTTGGCTGATCAAACGATCCCAGCTCCAGTGAAGGCCGCGAAACTAGCGATCGCACAAAAACGTGCAATTGCAAAAGTGGAAGCGATGCCAGCAGTTCCATCCTCTCCAGCAAAAGCAGTTTTGACAGCGCAAGAGCTGGATAAAGTGACGGAAGTAAAACCGGGCGAAACGGTTCCAGATTTGATGAAGCTTTCAACTCGTGAAGTTCTTCGCCGTATCAGTGGGCAAGACTTGAAAGTGAAATTCGTCGGGCAGGGCATGGTGACAGAAATGTCACCAGCGGCAGGCTCACCACTTCCAGAAGATAAGAGCATCACGGTCATCCTTAAGTAAATTCGTTATGGGTGGTAGAGCAAGTAAGTTCTACTGTCCAAAATCCTGACAGAGGGGGCCTTAATAAGGTTTGTGGTATAGTGCCGCATCTTAAACGGAGGATCCCGATGAAAAAGCTCCTAGCACTTGTTGCACTCTTAGCTGTTAACTTCGCAGCAGCTCAATCCCACGCTGGTATTTATGATGCTCCCGACAAAACAGTAGAGCGTGAAAGTCTTTACGGTGCTTCCGTTTTTGAATCCAATAACAAAATTTCTGT
>JAGIAF010000207.1 GCA_017745015.1 Bdellovibrio sp.
CGGCAGTGCGATTTATCAAAAAAATATCACCACAGGAGTTGAATCAGCTCTTCCAAATTGGCCAAGTGGCGTGACTTGCCTTGGTGCAGCTCGCAATATGATTTATGATTCGACTCAAAAGCGTCTGATCTTCATTATCAGCCAAAACAACTTGCTGGGTGTTGCGGCTTATTATCTTACGGATTAAAAAAATAGCTGGACCTCACTGCGTCCATTGTTAGCATAAAGAAATCAACCAGGGAGTTTAAGATGATTGATTTCTATACCGCTGCGACACCCAATGGGCGAAAAGTTGCCATTATGCTCGAGGAACTTCAGATCCCCTACACAACTCATCAGGTGAATCTTAAAGAGCAAGAACAAAAGAAACCTGAATTTTTAGCGATGAATCCCAACGGTCGCATTCCAGTGATCGTAGATCGTGCGAATGGCAGGGATACTGCTGTTTTTGAAAGTGCCGCGATTCTTTATTATCTTGCAGAACAAAATGGCGGAAGATTTTTTGGAAAAACTTTGGAAGAAAAAACATCTGTGATGCAATGGATGATGTTTCAGATGTCTGCGGTGGGACCTATGTTCGGAAATCTTTATTATGGCCATCACTCAATGCATCCACCTGTACCACAGTTTGTGGAGCGTTTTGATAAAGAGAGTCACCGCGTGGTGGGAGTTTTAGAGCTACAGCTTTCAAAGCATCCGTATTTGGCAGGAAATGCTTATACAATCGCTGATATGGTGACGTACCCTTGGGTGGCGATCTTCTTAAAGAGCTATCCGCATTTGTTCACAGAAACACCAGCTGTGCATCGCTGGGCTGAGGCTATATCTCAACGTCCGGCAGTTCAGAAGGCAATGTCTTAAGTTCTTTAAAGTTATAAAGTTCTTGATCCATCAGGTGGCTTGTTTTTACATTGGTCATCGAAGTTTGAATTGAAGCATAAATGTTCGGGATCTCTTTTTCGAGGTCTCGAACAAGTTTTTTGATACGTTGGCGTTTAAGTCCATCCTGAGAGCCACAAAGGTTGCATGGAATAATAGGGAAAGCCCATTGTTCTGCTAACTCTTCAAGATCTCGCTCTGAAACATAAGATAACGGGCGAACTAAAATATTTCGACCATCGTCAGAAAGAAGTTTTGCGGGCATTGCGGATGTCGTCCCGACATAAAACATATTCAACAAAGCCGTGTGAACAGAATCATCGCGATGATGACCCAGGGCCATTTTTGTGAAGCCCAATTCATGGGCATATGAATACAAAATTCCGCGACGAAGACGTGAGCACAAAGAGCAAAAAGTTGCGCCCTTGCTTTTTTCTTTCACGATTGAATAGGTATCTTTTTCGATGACGTGAAGTTTTACGCCAAGACTTTCAACCCATGCTTTGAAGTTTGTCGCATCAAAGCCTGGTTGTTTTTGATCCAAGATGGCCGCTTCAACATGAAAGCTGCGCTGAGACTTTCTTTGGATTTCCGTCAGCAATGCTAAAAGAATACTAGAGTCTTTACCACCTGAAACGCAGACCATCACGCGATCGCCATCTTCAATCATGTTGAAGTCATTGAGCGCTTGGACGATCTGCTTGCGGATCTTAACTGCTAAAGGAAGTTCAAAGTCTACTGCTTGTGCCATCGGTGGTATTTTTAGACGATACCTCGATGACTTGTCGAGCTAATTTCACGCCGGCGGAGTTCAGGTCTTCAATTCCACGGGTGTAAACCTTGTCACCCACCGAGAATTGAGCGCTATAGTGGTCAATAAAGTAAATAATCTTCAGTTCCACCCAGTTTTCGTTGGCGTCACTCACATAAGCCCAAGGTGACGGGATGCCGCGAACTTCGCCAATTCCTGCCACGGTGCGCTCTAGGATCTGTTTTGCAAGCTCCACATTGGACCCGTACTCCAAACGAAAGATCTGCCGACGGCAAATCGGATTGTCCGGCGGGGAGAAGTTTGAAATTTGCGCATTGGCCATAAAGCGATTGGAAAGAATGATCACTTCGTCAGAGAACCCAACCAAAGTTGTCGATCTCCAAGAAATCTCTTTTACTTGCCCTGTCGCCTTTTGAATACCTGAGACGATTTCAAGCCAATCGCCAATTTCAAAGTTGCGATCAAGCTGCAAAGAAATACCGGCAAATAAATTTCCCAAAGTATCTTGCAAAGCCAAACCTAGAATCACCGAGGCTGCCGCAGAGGTCGCCAGGAGTGGTCCTAACTCCAGTCCAAAGATATGGGAGATACCCCAGAATAAAAGCACGATGGATAGAATCAAAGAAAAGATATTTACCAGAAGCAACGGCACGCCATGCTTCATGGATCCTAGGAAAAGATACTGCAAAACGATCAAGCGCGATGTTTTGACGAAAACAATGTTGCCCCAAATGAAGGTTAGCATTGCCACGTAAGGTGTGAAACGAACCAGAGATCCGATTTGTGCTTCAGAGCTTTGCAAAAAGATAAATAAAACAAAAAGAAAACTTAAAACAACGAAGTGGCGAAGTAAAATGCGGAAGTGATTTCGCAGGCTGCGATGACGTTCTTCATTCACCTCTTTAAGGAAGAATCGGTAAAAGATCCACGCAGTGGCTAACAAACAGCCAATAAGGATGTAAGCCTCAAGCTCCAAGAGACCATAGAGTACGTTAATTTTGATGAACTTTTCTGCCATGTTGAACCGACCCTCGTAGTCTCAAGTATAGTGACTAAGTTTTGGTCTAGTCGAGTCTAAATATTTTTTTTGGGGTCATTTGGCCGCAGTGCTCTGCCGATAAGTTCGGTATGAGAAAATATTTATTATGCTTGAGCCTACCTGGAGTTTTGGCGGCGTGTGCGCCACAAAATATTGATGCCATTGATAGCATGGCTTCTCAGACCGTTTCAGACATTGCCTGCAAAGATCAAAAGTTGGAAGAGAAAATGTGGGATGGAATTAAGTCCTACCTTATCGAACAAAAATCAGTTCCTTCCGCTGATGCATTGAAAGTAGCATTCCACACACAAGTTGCAAAACTTGCGGATGCGAATCCTCGTTTGACGTCTGATGACGTCAGACGCATTCAAGGAGACCTCGACAAGCTCGTGGACTCTCTTTTAGTTGAAGCTCCGCAAGGGGAGCGTGTTCAGACGTCAGAAGAATTATTAACGCTTCTCTCGGCAATCGATGTTGGAGACCGTTCAACGACGTTCCGCTCGTACATGCAAGATCGTGTGCGCAGTGATTTCACTCAGCTTTCAAAAACAGTTCAGTCCTATGAACTCGACTGTCCTGCGAATACGGGAAACTCTTCCCAAGGGGAAACAGCGACAGCAACTCCGACACCGACTCCGTCGCCAACGCCGAATTATAGCTTTGAATATCAAAAGCAGCAAGCCTTAGCGGCTGGCGTGCCGCTGGCCGTTTTTGGTGAGCGTTGGGCTTTTGCCACAGCTTATCAGTCTTGCCAAGCTGTGCAATTAGCTCCTATGAATAACCAAACTGAGGATCTTAAAGGTATTCAAATTACCGGTAAGCATTCGGATGGCGTGGGTAATAAACGTGTTATCGCAAGTTTAAGTCAAGTACAGACGACGCATCCTTATATCAAAGGAATGAGCAGCTCCGGTTACGGTGAAGGTTGTTTCAACGTTCGCAGCAGTCCCTTGATTTATGACTACGGCGGTAAGCCCTATGCAACAACGGCTTCGACGTCACCTATTGATTTCTTTAAAAACAATGGCAGTGGGACCTCTGTATTGGGTGTTGATTGTTCCGCCTACATTTATACTTCCATGGCAACAGCAGGCCTTCGTATGAAGGAAGGCCGTGCCTTGAAAGCCTCAGATTCTTGGGCCTGGGGGTCGACGTCCTACGTGGAGCCACAAAGCAATGGCCTGACATGCTTGAGTAAGATCTCTATCACAGCGAGTACTTCTATTAAGCCTGGAGATATCGTCGCGGTTCCTGGGCACGTTCTGATGATTGATCGTGCGGGATCGGATCCATTTGGTATCGCGTCTGCGAAGACAACCAGTGATTGCAGCAATCTTTCGGTCACAAACTTTGACTTCTCGGTGGCGCAAAGTTCACCAAGTAAAGAAGGTGTGGGCATCAATCACTTTGAAGCGCGCTACTATTTGCCAACCAGCGAGAAAATGCAGGCAGGTCTTTTGAAGTACGCTTATTATGCTTGCTTGGCAAAAGTGAACAGTAAGACTTATACGCCAAATCTGGGTACGCTCTCAGTGGTACGTCACAAGGGTACAACGGCTTGTATGGATAAGCGTGTGGCGGTAGCTCGCGAAAGCTGCATCCAAGCGTGCCCAACGTCATCATTTGCGAATTAAAATCAGGTAAAAAAGTAAAAAGAGCCTAGGAAAAGGAGTTTAGTCGGGCTATAAGGCTGCCTATGAAAACATCCTCAATTCTTGGCGCTCTTTTCGCTTTCGTTTTAAGCACTCAAGCCTTTGCTGTCAGCGGTTCTTACTGCGATGATATCACTCGCTTGGATAATCTATGGCGCTTAACTTCAGATCAATTTAAGAACGCCTTTATTGACGGGCAAAAGATTGATCGCATGGTTGTTTCTAAAGATCGTCGCATTCTGTATGCATTAAATGATGATGTTGTTATCAAATCTTATCGCGTAGCTTTTGGCAGTTCGCCATTTGGTCACAAACAATTTGAAGGTGATCAAAAAACTCCTGAAGGTGTTTACATCATTGATTCTAAAAATCCGAACAGCAAGTTCTATAAAGCTCTTCACGTGTCTTATCCAAACAAGCAAGACCGTGAGTATGCGAAATCAAAAGGACGCTCTCCAGGGGGCGATATCATGGTTCATGGCCTTCCCGTGGATCCAAATAAGCGTTCCTTGGTGGAGTTTGTTCATCCGGGATTCAATTGGACAGCGGGTTGTATTGCGGTGACTGATTCTGAAATCGACGAGCTTTACAAGATGGTAGATCGTGGCGTGACTATCGAAATTTGCAAAATGACTCCAGCACCGATCCCACCTCCCATTGATCCAGGTGAAGAAGGTGAATCAGGCGGCGGAAGTATTTATCTGCCGGGAAAATAAGAGTTTCTATGGGGTCCTAGGTGACCCCTTTTTTATTTTTGAATGTGGTGGAATGCCAAATAGTCCAGTCTATTACAGAATTCTTCGATCTCTAGGAAATCTCAATTATCATAAACAAGATGTCGCATAACAATTCGACAAGACCTAGGTCCTTCGAGGGGGAATGTTTTTGTTTCATTCTGAAACGAACAGCAAGTTCCATCAGTTAAGTGCGGGTTCTTGTTAAGTATTTTGTACGACGTACCGAAAAGACTCACAACTATGAGGTCATTATGAGATTGAATTTGAAGCCCGTAAGAACCATCCAAGCTCTCGCAGCTACTGCAGCATCATTTACGATCTGTATGGCTCCTGTTGCACAAGGTGCTCAAGCGGCGACGAATCAAAAGCTGTTGATCAATCAACTCTTGAAAGAGACTGGCGTTTCTACAAAGAAGCAAACCGTGGGGCAATTCTGGGCGCAAGTTCGTCACGTATATCCACCGAAGCTTCAAAAGCAGATGGATCAATGGGTTAAGCTCAATAAAAATGAGATGATGCCGACTGTTGAAGCGACGACTTTCAAAGATGCTAACGGCATTGAGCAAGTTCGTTTGAACATGAACATGGGCCAAGGCAAAAACATCACGATTACTTATACGGGCGATGAAGAGTTCCCATTGAAAGTAAACGGCGTCGCACTTTCTAAGAAAGAAGTATTCACTCATAGTAAAATTGATACTTTGATGATGCCAAAATTGGTGAAAGATCCAACGATCAAAAAATCCTTGGATGTACCAGTTGAAAAAGGCTTGATGACTCAAGCGAATTTCAAACCTAAGAAAATCCTTAACGGCCGCGAGTTGGCACAACTTCCGTTGCGTGCACAAACGGAATACTTGATGAAGCTTCGTCTTGCTTCGGAAGCTGCTGACAAAGTGATGGATTTGACTGCGAAGCCGAAAAAAGGCGCTGCGAACGATATGTTTGG
>JAGIAF010000208.1:0-1803 GCA_017745015.1 Bdellovibrio sp.
GCCAAGCTCGTGATGGCATGAGACTTTTCCAAAAAGGTATGGATGATCTTAAGACGCAAAAATCTAAAGCGGTTCAGTCGGCGTCTGGCAATCCATTTGTGGGTTACTATGTCTTGAATACTCACGTTCCAAACATCACAAAATGGCTTCAAAAGATTCAAATCGGCGTGGATCCTAAACTTCCTACGGATGCGACTTTCCAAAATAAAATCCAACAAGAGGTTGTGGATTTCTATAAAGGCGTAAAAATTCTTTTGGGTGACTTCAACTCGAACGTTGCCACTATTAAAACTCTTCCAAGTCTTCAGGCAAAACAAAATGCCGTTCTTAAGTTGTTGATTCAAACATCGTCCTCAATGACAGGTTCTTCAGGATTTTCAAGACAAGATGGCAACACCAATTTCTTCTTGCTAAGTTCCAATGCCATGAGAATTCCATTTGATTTGATCGGTATCCCAGTTCCAGATCAAGTTTCTGGTAAGGTTATGCCGATGATGGATTACGATTCTTGGTTGCGAGCGAACATGGACAGCCTTCCGGTCTTCAAAGATCCAACAGCTTTGGCGGATACTATCGGTCAAAATATGCAAGCGATCATTCGTTCTGCCAACGTGTCTGCGATTGAGTACTTCAATAGATGGTACATCGTAGACAAAGCCGCTTTGGTGAATGAGTCTACAATTGACATCAATTACACAGTTCAAGATAGCTTGAAAGCAATCAATGAGTATCTTGAGTCTGAAAAAAAACGTATTGCTCTATACAACGGTAATGTGAGCATCGTTCCGACGATCGTAGATACTCAGGCCCGTATCCAAACAATTTTGAAAGCTTATGCGGGTCTTGAAGCCCTCGGTAAAGCCGTGCTTTCAGAGAAAACCGATATTGCGGAGTCTCAAGAAAAGATTCAAGCAACGGCAGACGCTTATGAAAAGCTAGTGACGACAGTTTACGAACAGTTCAATGTGATGCAATCTCGCTCGGGCTTCCTGGCGAATCGTATGGTGAACTTCGTATACCAAGACTACATCACGCTTTTGCAAAACAAAGTGGATTTCACTCCGTATCAAGCGGATTTATTCTCGGCATCAGGTATGGCGATGATGGATAAGATGCTTGGTATGTACAATGGTAATCCCGCGAACGTGCAAACAGACTTGAACATGGCTCTAAGAATCAACAAAGGAAATCTTGAAGCTTTGGACGGTCTCTTGAAAGACAACGTGATCGGCACTATCGCAGACTTGAATCGCATCAAGTCTCGCGAAGAAGAAGGTTTCTTCGGTCATTTGGATCGCGTTCTTTCAGATCGTACGGATGACGTGATGGAAGGTGGTAAGGATAAAAATCCAACCATTCGAAAAATGCTTAAAATCGGTCACAAGTTCTCTTTGCAAAACGTGGCATCGTCAGTGTGGTACTGGTTTAAGCATTCAGACCGTTACTCAAGTGTGTCAGATTCAACCTCAGCGCCACAAAGTGAGTTTGATGATGCGACCAATGTTCAAGCGCAGCTTTGTATCCAAGCGTTGGCCTTCAATAGCCAAAACGGAATCAAAGAACTTTGCCATGGTTTGGTATTGAAGAGTCCATTGCCAACGAATCTTAAAGGCATGGATGTGGCATATGATCAAAAGCTGAGCGTGTATTTAAATGATAAATCACTGACGGCACAAAAGCAGCAATCAATGAATCACTCTGACCGCATCTGTGCATTCAGAGATTTCAACATCAGAAATATGGCTGTTTTCATGTCCTTGAATAAGCAGCCCGGTCAACAATAGACGCCGGGCTCTCTAGCGC
>JAGIAF010000208.1:1813-6015 GCA_017745015.1 Bdellovibrio sp.
GGTGTTGGCAGGCGAGCCGAACAACGTTTGGTCCGAGTATGAAACGGTCCAAGCGTTTTCAAGATCCATCATATAATTCGCAACCACGGACCAAGTGATGTTCTTTTGCGCAGCTCCCCTGGAGGTCTGCGCACCTGAAATCTCGATGGCATCTTCATAAAGTCCCGTGAAACTTGTGCCTACACGGAAATCACCTTTATTCCATCCGCCACCCACAGACCAGCTGTGACCCCATCCTGGCGTCGCCGTGATTTCACCACCCGCAGATTCAGAATCAAATTCACGAGCAAAAGAGCGGTGTAATTCAACGCTGCTATTTGCATCCCACACGCCAAAAACCTTGATCAAAGCTAAGCCGCCACCTAAGGCATAAAAACCGCGACCTCGAGAATCTGCAGCGAGGATGTTTGAGGCCTCATAGATCGAAGGAGAAGTCGGCAGAGTCAGTTGTACGAAGGTCACTCCGCGAGGTTTCCAGCGCGAATAAGAAAGCTCCGGAAAAGTCTCATGCCCCAAGTTCATCGAGATATCGCCAAGTCCGGTGCTAGCGTCATTGCTGACCTTACGAGAAACCACAGGAACGGACACACCAGCTTGAAGTGTATCCGTTAATAGCATGGCCGCTTCTATTTTAAATGTTGAGCTTTGATTGTCGTCGTTGCGTTTCACCCATTTTTCAGAAGGCAAAACATCATCAGTGATTCTTCCAACACTTAAGGAGCTGGTGATCTGAGCTTTATCATCACCCATAATCAAGGCGGGGAAGGCGAAGCTTCCGCCACAGCAGCTGGCGGCTACGGCGTGTTGGGAAATAAAGCTAAGGATTACGATTAGAAGCCTCATAGAACTAAAGACACCGTGGCCTGATCAATCACGGTGGCGCCATCTTTTAGGAAAGTACGAATTTCCCAGTCTCCCGGCATAATGAAATAAACACGACGAACGCGATAAGTGCCGTCTTCGATTTTTTCAATCGTCACCGGGGATGATCCATGTCCCATGGATGGCATCCATAAAATTACACTGAGAGTTTGAGGGGGATCCACGAAAGGACCTGCTTTTGTTCCAGAACTTTTATTCCAGAATTTCAAAATGAATTCTGACTCATTCGGTGATTGAGGTCCTTGTACCCAGTCAAGGCTAGCGCATAAGGAACTTTGGGTAAACTTCAAAGGACAATCGGTAGCTTGTGACTGGGAACCATTCCTGCTGATAGGGTCAATATAATCAGGACGAGCGCAAGCGGCTGCGAAAAAGCTCAAAAGCAGAATCAAAGCTCTCATGCGTCCTCACGTTGGATAAAACAACCCAAGGCGCGACCTTCTTTCATTCGCGGAGCTTTCCCAGCTTGCAGGTCTTCAAGAACCTCTTTAAGGAATTGGTTTTTCGCAGAGGGCCCTGTGTGACTGTCGGTCACGCCGCCTTGATAAAGAACTTCGCCATTTTTGTCTAAAACAAAGGCATGAGGAGTTTTCAAAGCACCCAGCTCATTGGCGAGATGGCTTTTTGAATCTTGAAGCACAGGGAAGTTCAAAGCCACAGAAGAAAAATGCGCCTTCGTCATTTCCGCATTTTCGTCGGCGTTGGAATGAATGGCGATGAAATTAAAATCTTTGTATTGGGTCGCAAGCTCTTTCAAAATGCCTTCATGGCTGGCAGAGCACGGGCACTTCGCTGAAAGAAAAACTAAAACGGTCCCTTTGGTTGCGGATTTCATTTCAACTTTAACAGCTTTGCCACTAAGCACATCAGTACCATCAACTGTTGTGAGGCTTTTTGCAAAAAGTGGTGAGACCAACACAGTGAGCGTCAGAAATAAAGAGATTTTCATGCTTCATCCTTAACACACAGGGTCTCACTGCTCTAGATAGCAAATTGTTGCACCCCTCGTTATGACGCGCCTTGCTTGAATCTCACCTCAGGCTTCGCTAAAATTTTCCTATGTTTAAGCAACTTCGTGGTTATCTTCATCGTTTTAAGCTCTATCGACAACGTGGCAAGGTTCATAGTGACCTTGATATTCTTCTTGCGGCTGCTGGATCACAAAAACAGCTCGAAGACCAATTGCAATGGCTCGTAAATCTTTTGCAGTGGGTGCGCTACGAAGGTGGTCTGGATGCGCATATTAAAGAAGCCGGTCATTTGCCGGGAGCCCGTCTGCGCTATCTATTAATGGTTCTCGAACGCAATCCTGCTTGGAAAAAAGATATCGCAGTGATCTTGCGAGCCGTGGTGAAAAACGTCAGCGGTCTTGAGCTGTACACTGAAACCGGTCTTCCTCACGAAGTGGGCGTGATCGGCGAGTTTTTCGATCGCATGATGATGAAGATCTTGCCAAGTCCGCCTTTGGATCACGAACTTGGATATCTGTTCTGGGAACTTTTCCCAGACGTAAAAGATCCAGTATGGGTGGCCTCTATTGAGCCCGCGACTTTTGAAAAGTTCGTGGAGTTATTTAATTACGAAGTCAGCTCTGCTGAAGCCGACTGGAATCGCTTGGATCGCGATATGGAAGATGCGTTGATTTATCTCGGTATCCAGGTGCGCGCGATCGGTCTTTCTCCGGCAATTCGTTATCGTCTGGATAAACCCACATTCCGCGACTCAGCCTTCTTTGCGGTGGTGCGCGGTCTGGAAGAATTCATGGCGGCTCATCAAGCTGGAGACAGAGACGTCTTCTTTGAAAAAGCTTCGCGCTTGCGCTTGATCGTGTGGGAGTGTCGTCGTGAGTTAGAACAAGTATATAAGCACCTGGATGAATTCGGTGTGAACGTGAACTTGGTCTTCCAAATGGTGCGTTTAAGAATTTATCTGCAACGTATCGACAGTTTGGTTGAGATTCTTATCTCTGAAAAGCTGGATTCTAAAAAAGTCTGCGGCTTTCTTGCGGGCCTGATTGAAGAAAATCACGAGCTGCGCAGTGTGGGGGCCTTGGTATCTCAAAATATCAACTTGCTTGCGCGCAAGGTGGTCGAGCGTGCCGCGGAAACCGGTGAGCATTATATCACTCGCACGAAAGAACAATATCGTCACATGGTGCAAGCAGCAGCCGGTGGCGGTTTTGTTACGGCGTTCACTGTCTATATAAAGATAGGAATTCTTGCCACGGGTCTGTCTGAGTTTGTGATCGGAGCATTGGCGTCGATCAATTACTCGGTGAGTTTCGTGATCATTCATTTAGCCGGTTTCACTCTTGGTACCAAGCAGCCCGCAATGACGGGTCCTGCGATCGCAGAGCAAATGCGTGACGTGGATACAGAAGAGGGCATGGAGCGGCTGGTAGATGAGATTGCTCACCTGATCCGTTCCCAGGTGGCTGCTATTGCTGGAAATATCTTATTGGTGATTCCGACAACTTTATTAATAGATACCATGGCGTACTTTATGTCAGGTCGTCATATTATGTCAGAGGCTTCAGCGATGAAGGCCTTTACGTCCGTTGATATTTTAGGGCCTGCAGTTTTCTATGCAGCCTTTACGGGAATCATCTTATGGGTTTCAAGTTTGGCAGCAGGGTGGGGAGACAACTGGTTTGCTTTGAATTCTCTTCGTAAAACTTTGGGAAGAAGTCCGACCTTGATGACGATCTTTGGTAAAGTCGGCGCGCGAAAAATTGCGATGTTCTTTGAGAAGAATATTTCTGGTCTGCTCGGGAATATCAGTTTGGGTATTTTGTTGGGTATGACTCCTGAAGTGATGCACTTTATCGGTATTCCATTAGACGTGCGACATGTGACGCTGTCATCGGGAACTATGGGAGCCGCTTTGCCTGTTCTTGGTTTAGATTTCTTGCAGACATGGACATTTTGGAGAGCGGTTATTGGTGTGCTCTTCATTGGTTTCTTTAACGTCACTGTAAGCTTCGCCATGGCATTTTGGGTTGCGATCAAAGCCCGTGCAGTGAACACGCCCACAAGGCGGGCGATTCGCATGGCAGTTGTTCGCCGTTTGCTAAAACATCCCCTCACTTTCTTGCTACCGGTGGGCTCTTCGGTGGCAAAGACTTCTACGGACGGTGCTCACCACTAGTGGGGGCGCCTTTTTTATGCTGAAGTTCTGTACAGAGACAGATATTTCACCTTGCACCGTGTTATTTGCATTGATTTAATTTTGAGCATCTCAGCTCAAAATAAATCATAGCCTCCATAAGTAAATATTATAGAAGGTGCTGAAATGGGTCTAGTTTTGAGCTGAGGTGCCAC